>NZ_JAPFPW010000006.1 GCF_026155325.1 Desulfobotulus pelophilus
TAATAGGAGATTGATATGGAAATTTTTTTCCCCGTATCCGGCCTCAGCCTGAACCCTTTGATCCCGGTTCTGATAGGTTTTGTCCTCTCATTTTTTTGCTCCATGGGGGGCATATCCGGAGCCTTTCTTCTTCTTCCCGTTCAGATGAGTTTTCTTGGTTTTACAACGCCCTCTGTCAGCGCCACCAATCAACTTTATAATATTGTCGCCATACCCAGTGGAGTATGGCGTTTTTATAAGGAAGGCCGTCTCATAACCCCTCTGGTCCGTGCCGTGGTTATCGGCACCCTCCCTGGTGTTTTCATAGGAGCCTTTGTACGCATTACCTATATGCCTGATGCATCTATGTTTAAACTGTTTGTGGGGTGTGTTCTCCTGTATATTGGCATCCGCATGGTCCGGGATCTTCTGGGAAAGAAAAAAAGCAGCGTAGCCCCCGGCCAGGGCACCGGCCGTGTGGAGGTGTTGCCTTCTGGTTATCTGGAAATACGCTTTCTCTTTCAGGGTCAGGAATATTATGTTGGCGCCTGGGGTATTATGGCTTTAAGCGGTGTTGTGGGCATTATAGGAGGAATTTACGGAATTGGCGGAGGGGCGATTATAGCACCATTCTTTGTATCGGTTTTCGGACTTCCCGTATATACCGTTGCAGGTGCCGCTCTCATGGGGACCTTCATCACCAGCGTTGCCGGCGTTATTTTTTATCAGGGGCTGGCTCTCCTGTATCCCGAGCAGGCCATATCCCCGGACTGGCTTCTGGGGATTCTCTTTGGTATCGGCGGTTTTATCGGTATGTACTGTGGAGCAAGAACACAGAAATTTGTTCCTGAGCGTTGGATAAAGTGGGGACTCTGTCTTGTGATTGCCTGGACCGCAGGTCACTATATTCTGGGTTATTTCTTCGGGTGAGAACCAGAAGCAAGCCGACTCAGAACAGAAGCAATGGTGTCATCCGTCTCCTTTCTTATATTTTCCTGAAGTTTTCGCCTGGCTGCATCGCGGATAAAAGCAGCCAGGCGTTTTCGTTCATCCCCTTCCAGCAGGTACAGAAGACTTGTTTCTACGGGATGCCTCTCTTTCTCCCGCGTGGCATGGGGCCTTGTAATCAGGGCATGAAAAAGAAGCAGGCTCCGGTCCAGCACCATCCAGGGAATTCTTGTATCCTTTACAGGGCCGATACATATTTCAACGCCACTGATGCGGACACCTGCCATGCGCCTTGCATCTCCGCTGCGGGTTCCGAAGTAACTCCAGGCGGCACCGGCCACTCCGCCTGCTGCCGTCACCAGCCCCAGAGCTGCACCTCCAAGGGCAAGGTCCACACCGGCTGCAACGGCAGCACCGGCTCCACCACCAAGAGCGGCCAGCTGCCTGCGGGAAAGTCCGAACATGTGAAAGGCTTCTTTGGAAAGAAGATCCGTCTCCACCAAAGCAAGAAGGTCAGGAGACGGTGCAAAAAAACGGTGCCTGAAAGTATCCCTCAGGCTGTTCCAGCATCGTTCCTCCAGCTTCCGGATACCTTCTTGCCACTGCCCTGTCATTTTACGGGAAAGTTCTTCCACGCCCGCTGCATC
Organism: Desulfobotulus pelophilus; assembly: GCF_026155325.1. Taxonomy (NCBI): domain Bacteria; kingdom Pseudomonadati; phylum Thermodesulfobacteriota; class Desulfobacteria; order Desulfobacterales; family Desulfobacteraceae; genus Desulfobotulus; species Desulfobotulus pelophilus. The sequence goes on from NZ_JAPFPW010000006.1 coordinate 1,575, forward strand.
CGGGGCTTCCCTTTTCAATGAAAAAGAGGCGACCCCTGCCAGCAGATCACTGATTCTTGCTGCCGACTCAGCAATACGTTTTTCCCAGTCCTGCTCCAGCTCCCGTATGACAGGATGCAGCACCGGCTCAACATCGGGATCCATGGCACGCAGGGCTCCAAGAAGGCGCATGCGTTCCCGGAATCCAGCGGTCAGGGCATTGAATACATGAACAGCATTAAATGTTTTTCTCAGAGCTGTTTTCCATTCCTCCACATCCTCTGCTGTATTTTTTGGATTGATGATAGCCATCCGTGGCAGCCCAACCAGTCTGAGAATTTCCATTTCCGCAAGATCACTTTTGCGGACAGGGCGTGCAGCATCCACAACATAAAGAATGCCTGCTCCCCGGGCAAGGGCGGAAAAAATCTGGCATTCATCCCTGAAATCAGGATCACCCGAATGACTTTCAAAAAATGCCCGGGCCAGATTTTTTCCCGTGTAAAGCGGTTCATGGGCCCGGATCCACTCCAGGGCACGCCGGGGAGACTGAAACCCCGGCGTATCGGTGAATAAGAGTCTTATCACATCCCCGGATTGAACAGGATAGGCACGGCTTTCAAGGGTTTCTCCGGGCCATGGGCTGATACGGATAGTGTCGTCCTCCACAAGGGTGGCAACAACCGATGATTTTCCTTCATTGGGGTGGCCCACAACGGCGAATTCGAGCTTCAGCTTATCCAATGTCATGGGAGGTCTCCAGCTGCATAATGGGCCGTGGTTCTCTCAGTCCTTCCAGGCGTCTGGACCAGATGAGTATATCCGTCTTCTCTGCCCTACCCCCTTTCCTGTCCACACGACCTACGGGCCAAATCCACAACGGCCCCCTGATTGCTTCCGCTGCTTTTTTAAGAATCTGAACATCTTCATGAACCGGAGGCATGAACACTTCCATGGCCAGTACCCTCGGTCGGTCAGAATACGCTGTTTTTTCATGGAGAGTCTCAAGGTTAATAAAAAGACAATTTTCCGGTTTGCAACCCATTACCCCGCTTGTTTCTTCAAGGATCAGTCCATGCAGACTTTCGGGTATTTCATCGTTGATCCAAAGCTCCCATTCCCGGATTGGTACAGATTCGACATGAGAAACTGGGCAAACGGAAGCAGACAATCCACTTCCTCTTTCCGGAGAGGCCGTGAAAAGAGCTTCCCTCCGGAGAAAAAAGCAGAGGTTGTGCACACGACTGTCCACCACCTCTACCTGATCAATGCGTCTATGAAACAGCTTTCGCGCCAGAAGAAAAAGAAAAAGCCTGGGCAGAAGACCATAAACGAGAAGGGCCATGGACAAAAAAGTCCACCAGGATGTGAGATGATCATGGGTCAGTCCCCCTATTCCATCCTTTAGAATAATACGGGAACCTTCAATCTGTGCTGGATCAGGAAGGGTATGGGGCAGCAGGATGCTCCAGGGGGCGGATACCATGCGAACCATACGTGAAAAAGTTTCAGGAGGAAGGTTCAGGGTACTTTGCCAGGCAAAGGCAAGATCGCTGCCCACCACTTTGATAAGAAATCCGGAAAAAAGACCGAATACAAAAAAAAGGCCTGCCATTTGAAATGCGTAAAAGGCAAGGGAAAAAATCAGCGGCTGGTATCGGGCGTACAATTCTTGTATACGACTGTTTCTGGATTTGAGAAAATCCCGGGCATGGGACGGGATTCTTTTTTCTGTACCAAGCAGCATGCGGCTAAAGAGCCACTGTAAAACGGAAAAAAAAAGCTTATAGGTTACGGGGAGCTTTTTTTTCCGGAATAAAACCAGCCCAAGGCTGAAGATCACAGTAAGCAGGGGCAGTGCAACAAAAACAGTAAGAGCATAAAGAAGATTGACAGGTGTTATGCCATCATAGCGCAGAGTGGCCAGTGCCATAAAAAATCCTGTCAAAAAACCGGCAATCCCCAGCAGGGCAATGGCAAGGCGCAGGGCAGCCAGTACTCTCACTCCGGGCATGGGCCTGCCAGCCTCAGAACCGGCTTCTCTGCGGCGGTGATCCAACCATATGGTGAGGCATTCCCCATCCGTCATTTCAGGAGATATGAATGCGGCTATGCGCTGGTTGCGCAGATCCGCTTCCCTGCTTCCTGCGTCCAGCTCAAGAAACCACTCTGTATCCACAAGGGAAGCTATTGTATGATGTTGTTTCATGATTGATGACTATGCCCGATCCTATATGGGGTCTGTATCTGTCCATGATGGCTTGTGGTCCGCCCTGTGGCCTGAATGGCAATGGAAGGAAGCAACTGTTCAATGCCGGTTTGAAAGCCTGCATTCCGGCTGCATGACAGACTTTATATTTTCTTCACCGTACCAGTTTGCTACTTTAAAGGTGAAAAACGCTTTATTCAAGAACTCTTCAGGGAGTCAGGGAATGAATGAAGAAAAACTAGCTGCAAAAATTCTCAGTCAGTACAGGCTGAACCCCTTTGGAACCCATGGTGTATCCCACTGGGCAAGGGTAATGGAAAATGGGCTGCGTCTCTGTCTTGAAAATGGTGCGGACCAGGATGTTATCCGTTATTTTGCTCTTTTTCACGATTCGTGCAGAAGAAATGAGGGCTTGGATTTTAACCATGGCCTCCGGGGTGCTAATCTGGCGCGACGTCTGCGGCGGGATTTTATCAGGCTGAATGATACTCAGCTTGAACTTCTGGTACTGGCCTGCAGGGACCACACCAAAGGCAGAACAAAAGCCCATATCACTATTCAAACCTGCTGGGATGCGGACAGGCTGGATCTCGGGCGTGTGGGAAAAATTCCAGACCCGGCCCGTCTCTGCACAGAAGCGGCCAAACATCCGGAAACCATTGCATGGGCAACGGAGAGGGCTTCCCGCCGGATAGTGCCCGAGTGGATTTGGAATGCCTGGGGTTTAAAGGCCCTGCGTTTTAACGACAAAGGCCTACCTTGGCTGGACAGGCAAATGGTTGCCCGCATCCTTAAGCGAGTCACCTGTGGTTTTTTATACCGTGAAAGGGTGGATATGGCAGAAGATAAACAAATCCGGGACTTCCTTGAGATGTTGACGTCCATGCAGCACTATAATTACAGTTACCGTTCGGAAGCCATTATGGAAATGAAGGAGCATATCATGCCCCTGATTCCGGATATGGCCCATACAGATGTTATTCGCATGTGGCTGGCACTGGCACTGGCCCTTAAGGATCTCTATCATATGCCTCGATCCCGTTTGGCCGCCATACTTGCCAAAGGGCTGCCTCAGCCACAAGAACGGGAATAAGCACATCCGCACTCCCTCTTGCTTACGGATGCAACAGCATACTGTCAGAGGTGATCCCATGAAGCAGAATTTAAAAAATATGTCAGGAGTTCCCATCCGGTCATGGTGTCAGGATCCCGGCCCCCTTACCATGACTCAGGCTGAAAATCTTGCTCGTCACCCGAGAATTTTCAGCCATGTTGCCCTGATGCCAGACTGTCATCCCGGTTACGGTATGCCCATCGGTGGAGTGGCAGCGTTCAGAGATGCCGTTGTTCCTAATGCCGTGGGTGTGGATATCGGATGCGGTATGTGCGCGCTGGCAACAGACAGTAAGGGGAAACCGGATAAAACCTTGTTGCAGCACATGATTGCGCGGATTCAAAAAAGGATTCCAACGGGTTTTAACCGACATAAAAGCGCGCAGCACTGGGATGGCCTGGAAGAATACAGGGAAAAACTCTCCAGAAAGCCCGGCTGGATGGGCAAGGAAAGTCTCCTCATAGCCGCTCAAAGTCTCGGGACTCTGGGTGGTGGAAATCATTTTATCGAAATTCAGGTGGACAGAGAAGACCGTGTCTGGGCCATGATCCATTCAGGATCCCGCAATCTTGGCAAAACCATTGCAGAATATTATCACAGAGAAGCTCTGAAGCAGAATCGGAAAGAGACAATTGTCCTGCCCTCTGAGGATCTGGCCTTTTTGGATGTTCACTGTGCAAAGGGAAAGGATTATATTCGCGACATGTCCTTTGCCCTTGCCTTTGCCGGAGAAAACCGAAGACGCATGATGCATACCCTGAAAGCAATTCTTGCCGATACTCTGGGGTGCGGTTTTGAGAACGAGGTAAATATTCACCACAATTATGCTGCAGAAGAAACCCATTTCGGATACCGGGTATGGGTGCACCGTAAAGGAGCCACTGCCGCTCACAAAGGAATCAGGGGCATCATTCCGGGATCCATGGGCAGCCCTTCCTATATTGTGGAGGGTCTTGGTAATCCGGATTCCTTTTGCTCCTGCGCCCACGGGGCAGGCCGTGTTATGGGTCGTAATGAGGCCTGCCGAAAACTCGATGCTGCCGACGTTGCCCGTTCCATGCAAGGTATTGTGCATGGAGATTTCCCCAAGATCCGGAAAGGCCCTCTGAAGGGCATGTATGATTTTGGGGAAGCACCCGGTGCATACAAAGACATTGATACAGTTATGGCCTGCCAGTCCGATCTGGTCACTGTTCTAACACGCCTGCAGCCACTGGCAGTGGTAAAAGGCTGATGAAAAACAGTAACCCCGACAGGGTCCATACCGAGGTTACTGTTGATACTGTATCTGCCCAGAAAAACACAGGCATTCCGGCTGACCTTATGCTGCTGCAGAGGCAATTAAATAATTTCAATGGCAATGGCAAGAGTGAAACATACGTCGAGGCAGATTCCGCAGCCAATGCACTCGTCTGCGTTCACGGGGACGGATTTGCCATCCTTTAAAACAAAAACATTCTCGGGGCAAACTTCCACGCACTCTTCGCAGCCAACGCACTTGGTATCATCCACGATGGGGGTATTGGTGCTCACTTTCCTGCTCCTTATAAATTAAGTAAAAAATGAATTAAGGATGCCAAGCATCTTTATGGGTATAGGCGGGTAATTCATGCCAGAAAATGCCCGTCCCTCAACCCGTTTTTCCCAAAGTTTTTAATTATCAGGATGATCTATAAGGACTTCCCAAAGCCTCTGTCAATCCTTTTTATGGGATTTGGCATGCCATAATATTCTCGACCTTCCTCCGACAAAAACACCCCTCTGATCATTTGCCATAAGCCATTATGTCCGCATGTCCTGTCTGTTTATAGGTACTCAAAAGCTCATTTCTCACTCGACGCAGATAAAAATACCTGATCGTTGTGATCAAATCTGAAACAACGGATGCTTTGCCGAGTGGGTTCCGGTCTTAATTAATTAAGGATAAAACAAGACGAATTCAGGATTTTGGCATGCGAAGAATGCAACCATATTTAGCCCTCCTTGCCGGAAGAACCCAGACAATAAACCCATACAACTTCAGGCAGCTCTGAGGGCTTTGTTTTGAGCAAAGGGTCATTATTGAGATTCAACCGCAGAAGAATGCCGTTTTCGGGCAGATCTGGGTATGGGACAGAGGCATCATCCGGCAGGATTATTTCTGCACATGACGGAAAAAGTTTTATAAGTATTTCTGCCGCATCAGGAAAATCCGTTACCCAGAAAAAAGGAGGCTGATTACAACTTTGAAAAAGCCGGAGCCATGCCCGCATCCGTTGCTCCGGCCTGCATGGTGAAGAAAAAAACCTGCTGGCATTTCCCGGCGTATCCCCCACACCTCCTGCGAGAGCTGCCATCATATGGCGATGCGCATCATCCACCTTCCGCATTTCCCGGGCAAGCTCCAATTCTGCCCTGTCAAAGGCTTCCGCCTGCATCAGAAAAAAAGCTGACAGGGCAAGAGAGTCTGTACCTTTGCGGAATTCCGGGGACTCAACTCTTACCTCGCCCCGCATTTCACGGCTAAGGGCCCATGGACTGGGCTCCGGTTCTTCTTTGGGAGAGAACAGGTCAAGCACGGCTTCCTTTCCGAGCTGAGCCGCCCTCTGTTCCAGATCTTTTTTCATCAGCACCATGAAGGAGGGGTCTATTTCTTTGATCCGTAAGGGTACCAACCATCCTTCCTGCACTGCGGCGGCAGCATCCGGCCCCATTTCCGAGCCACCGGTATGGAGAATGAACAGGCGGGGAAAAAGGGAACGAAGATATCCGATGGATGCAGCAGGCATATCCAGAAAAGGGAAGTAAAGCATATCCATGATGCAAGGCTCCTTGTACCGTTTCATGTAAGGGGAGACAAACCGACCCTACCTTGTCTGCAGGTATCCTTTTGGAAGGTTCATGTAGTCAGCTTTTTTTTCCATCCTGCATAATGATGCCCATATGGGAAAGCTCTTCCCGCAAACGGTCCGACGCCTCCCAGTCTCCTCTGCTACGTGCTGCTTCCCTTTCCGCCAGCTTCAGGGCTATTTCCGGATTACTGCTGGGATCAGTAAATTCGAAAATTCCCAGAACACTGTCCATTTGCCGGAAAATTTCCAGAACTCTGGATGCACCCAGAGGCCCCACACCACCATCCGCAAGCAGTCGATTCAGGTTGCGGATCTGGTTGAAGATTCCCCCCATGGCTGCGGAAATATTGAGATCATCGTCCATGTCCCTGATAAAATTTGTCATCAGTTCCGTGGCAAGGGTTTCCAGCTCCCCGGTTTCATTTCCCGTTGTGATACAGGCCAGGCGGTGCAGGCAGCTGTCAATTCGCAAAAGGGATCTGCGCACGGCAAGCCGGACCTCCGCCGTAAGAAGAGCCGGCTTGCGGTAGTGGGCAGACAGAAGCCAGAAACGGACTTCTCTGTCCGTCATCCCGTCTTCATCCAGATCCTTCAGGGTCAACCGGTAATCCTGACCAACGGCTCGCCCGTTCACAAAAACCCTGTCACAGTGCATCCAGAACCGGGCCATGGGGGCTCCCGTAGCTGCTGTGGCAATGGCTATTTCATTTTCATGGTGAGGGAAAAGAAGGTCTCTGGAACTTGTATGAATATCAAATGTTTGTCCAAGGTATTTCATGGACATGGCCGCACACTGCAGGTGCAGTGAGGGCCTCACATTACCCCATTCCGTACTGGCATAGATCCCCCGTTTCAGCTCAGAGAGGCGGATTCTCTTCAGCAGGGTGAAATCCCGGGGGTTGTCCTTTTCATATTCCTCCAGATCCACGGTGGCTCCCAGGCGAATTTTATCCAAATCCACACCGGAAAGGGACCCGTACTCTGGAAAAGCAGATATGTTGAAGTAAATGGAGTGATGCTTTTCATAGGCGACACCGGAACTGACCAGCTTCCGCGTAAGAGAAACCATATCTTCAAGGTGTTCGCTGACTTTAGGATAATGCTTAGCCGGCAAAACCTTGAGCCTTGCCAGATCTTCATGAAAAATCCGGATCCACTGCTCCGTAAACTGGGCCAGAGGAAGGCCTGCCGCTTCGGATCCTGCAATGGTTTTGTCATCCATGTCCGTAATGTTCATCACGTGGGTTACATCAAGGCCCCGGAACTTCAGATATCGGCACAGAAGGTCACTGAAAACAGCTCTGCGGCAACCTCCGAGGTGCATGCGGTCATGAACGGTGGGGCCGCAGGAATAAATGGAGGCCTTACCTTCGTGCAGAGGGCGGAAATTTTCTTTAGTCCGTGAAAGTGTGTTGTGAAACTTCAGGCTTTCCGGAGTTTTGCTGGCAAACAGTTCTGTGGAGAGGTAGCGTTCTCCACTATCCGGAAAGATGACCACCAGCGTGCCCGATTCCATGGAAGCGGCCATGTCATGGGCAACAGCCATGGCTGCACCGCTGCTCATTCCCACAAGAAGACCTTCTTCTCTGGCCAGCTTTCTGGCCATTTCAAAAGCCCGGCCATCCTGGATATTGATTTTTGCATCCAACCGCTGTTTTTCGTACAGTTCCGGCTGATATGCTTCCTTCATGTTTTTCAGACCCTGAATCCGGTGCCCGAGGTAAGGCTCCACTCCGATGATACGGATGTCACTGTTCAGGCACTTCAGGCCCCTGGATAGTCCCATAAGGGTACCCGTGGTACCCATGGTGGCCACAACGGCCTGGACCTTTCCGCCGGTCTGCTCCCATATTTCCCGGCTCGTTCCGTCGGCATGGGCTCGCCAGTTGGCTTCGGTGTTGTACTGATCCGTCATAAAATACCGGTCAGGATGTTCCCGCACCAACCGGTAAACAGCCTCTATGGCCCCATCCGTTCCCAGATGGCCGGGAGTGAGGAGTATGTCGGCTCCCCTTGCCTTAAGAATGCGACGTCGTTCGAGGCTCACAGCTTCACTCATGGCCAGCATGAGCCTGTATCCTTTTACAGCACAGACCATAGCGAGGCCAATGCCTGTATTGCCACTGGTCGCCTCTATAACGACCTTGTCTCTGGTCAGGATACCCGCTTCTTCGGCCATGCGGATCATGTAAAGAGCGGCCCGATCCTTTACGGAGCCGCCGGGATTCATGTATTCAAGTTTGGCAAGAATCCGTACGGAAGGATTGGGATTCATCCGACGAATTTCAACCATAGGGGTATTGCCGATAAAGTCCAGAAGGGAATATGACATAATCTATCCTGATAATTGCAGAATCAATTAAGGCCCCGTATCAGCAGGGCACTTTGTTACAGCCTGGCAGACTGTTCACATGATGGACATATTCGCGGATATGACTTTTCCGCTCAAGGCCGGAAGCAGCCATATAACGGACACTTCCAAAGACAGGTCTTTTGGGCCATGGTCTGTCGTGAAGACCGAAAATCCAGCCACAACCCGCATAAGAAGACGGATCCCTTCCATCGAGAAAGCCTGTGTTGGTAAGGTACAGAAGACGCTCAAAGGCTTCCTCCGGAGAAGCGGACCACTCCAGAATTTTTTTCCCCCAGTACATACGCATGACATTGTGCATATATCCCGTGCGCCTCATTTCTTCCATGGCGGCATTCCAGTAGCTGTCATGGGTGGCAGCAGATTGCAGGGTTTCCATGTCATACAAAAAGGGACGCCGGTCCTGCCTGTGCAGATCAAGGGTTTCCTGTGCCCAGGCAGGCAGGGAAGAATAGCTGTCATAATCTGGCGTGTGGTGCACAAAATTGACGGCCAGTTCCCTCCGTACCACAAGCTGTTCCAGGAAAGCCTTTTTGATCTCCTCATCCAGCTCGGAGTCCAGGATCCTGCGGACCACAACTGCCGGGCTGATCATGCCAAAATGAAGAAAGGGAGAAAGAAATGACACCCCGTAGCGATGGGGAATACGCCGATCCATGACATATCTCTCCGCCCTCTCCTGCATAAAGTTGTCAAGGCAAAGAGCTGCCGCATCTTCTCCGCCTCCGTATCGCCAGACAACGGGCGTGGAAGAAGGAAAAATCTTTGCCTGACGCAGCAGTTTTTCCAGATCTTTCAGGCTTTCTCCGGCCGGGGTTTTCCCCGTGATGGGCGGAGGTGTGATCTGGGGGACTGGCGACAGGAAACAACCCGTTTTTTTCAGAATTTGCGGCCGGAGCACATAGGCTGCATAGGCTCTTTTATGATAGGCCTCTGCCACGGGGACAACGACATCCCCTTCCACTGCCGTTACGGAACAGGGGGCATGGCTACCCGCAAATTCACGCCATGATCGCTGATGCCTCAGATACCCCACATCACAAATCATGGCAGCCGCATTGTTGTACAGATCGGGCAGTATGGATTCGGGGGTCCCGATACGAAGAACAAAGCCCATCCCCCTGTCCCGCAGTTTTACGGAAAGGCTCTGGAGTCCCTGCAGCATGAAAAAAAAGTGAAAGCTTCGTGCTTCCGGATAGTCTCCCATAAGGATAAAAGCCACCAGCACCGGTTTTTTGAGAAAAAGAGCGGTTTCTACGGCAAAGGCCAGTGCATGATTGCCTTCAATCCTCTGGGACTGCTGCATCCAGTACAGAACATAACGGCCTTCCGGGCGAAAGGGCTGGGAATTCATCCGTCTGAGTCTTTCCGGCGGTACGGCTGAAAAACTTCCTGTCATTTTAAATCCGTTTCAGGGGAGACAGCTCTCCCCGCCACTGGGCCAGCACTGCTTCCAGGGCAGCAATTTCTGCAGATAGCATGACTTCCTGCACGGGGCTGCCTCCGTCCCATCCGTGGCCATAGCGCAGATACCTGTCGTTAAGCCTTGCCTCAATTTCGGTGATGGGCAGGCCGGAATGCATTTCCCCCTGCCGTGTCAGTTCCATAAAGGTACGGTCAAAGGTTTCCTCAAAAAGATTTTCGCGCCATTTTTCCGTTGCATCCTTGCTGTCATTCATGGCGATACTCCTTATCCGTTCAAAAAACGGTCTGATAATACCCGGAGATATTCCGGCATACGATTCGATACCTGACGGCCTCAGTTTTTTCGGCTTTGCATTCTTTCCTCGATGACAAGCAGCATGGTGTCCGTCAGAGTTTCCTGGGGCTGCATGGCATCCAGACAGCAAAAACGGTTTGTCTCCTTTGCCGCAAGGGCAAGGAAACCCTGACGGATCCGCCTGTGGAAATCCAGAGATTCCTGCTCAAACCGCATTTCATCAAGACTTCTCGTACCCTGGTTGGCCTGGGACAATGCCCTTGACAGGCCCTCTTCGGGTAAGAGATCCAGCAGAAAGGTAATATCCGGAAGTAAACCCTGCAGAACCAGCTCATGAACACGCTGAATCCGTTCCGGATCCAGGCCCCGGGCAACTCCCTGATATACGGTTGTGCTGTCTGCGAAACGATCGCTGATGACTATTTTCCCTTCCTTGAGGGCAGGTCTCACAACCTCTGCGAGGTGCTGTGCCCTGTCAGCAGCGTAGAGAAAAAGTTCCGTATCAGCAACCATGGCTCTGTTGGCAGGGTCCAGAAGAAGGGCGCGGATTTTACGGCCAATGGCAGTACCGCCCGGTTCCCGGGTAACAACAACCCTGTATCCCTTCTGTTCCAGTTTTTCTGAAAGCCGCCGCACCTGAGTGCTTTTCCCTGCACCTTCACCGCCGCAGAGTGTAATCAGCATACTATGTTCCCTTTTATGAAGTGTGACCAGATTTTTTACCGGGGTACATGGGCTGCCCTTGTCCGGATACTGAAGTGCATGTATAGTCCATAAGTTTCAGAGGTTCAAGCGAAAGCCGGGCTGGATTTTTTCTTTACATTACAGGACGACCAAATCTATGGGGCTTACTTTCCGATTCCTTTTTTTTCTCCTTCTGCTTCCCCTGCTGGCCAGTGCGCAACCCCCTTCCCCTTATGTGATTCATGCAGAACGGCTGGGCTATGATCCCGTATCCGGACAGTACAGGGCCATGGGTAAGGTCCGTATAGAGAGGGAAGGTACAATCCTCACGGCGGACAGGGCCATATATAATCCAGAAGCCAATACCTTTACCGGCGAGGGTAATGTGGTCCTCGAAACCGGTGGGGACCGCATGACGGGCGAACGGATCCATTACAATATGGAAGAAGATACGGGTACCGTTGAAAAAGGATATATTTTTGTCACAGAGTCCCAGTTCCGGCTCAGGGGCCGTCGTATTGAACGGACAGGAGAGCATACCTATATTGCCGAAGGAGCCGGGCTGACGGCCTGCGAGGGTGATGTCCCGGACTGGGAAATTACGGCTTCACGGATCCATGTTACACTGGAGGGGTACGGAACTCTCCAGCACGGAGCTTTCCGCATCAAGGGTTTTCCTGTCCTCTATGCGCCATGGGTACTTTTTCCCGCAAAAACCCAAAGGCAGAGCGGACTTCTCATTCCGGATTTTTCCCTCTCCGACCGCTATGGATATGAGCATGTGCAACCCCTCTACCTTGTGCTCAGCGACAGCTCTGATGCGACCTTCTATTATCACTTCATGGAAAAGGGCAGAGATCGGATGGGGCTGGAATACCGTAAGGTATGGAGTACGGAAGACCGTCTTACCATGAGGGTGGATGGCCTCAAGGACAGCAGGACTCCTGAAACTGAAAAAGCGCCGGATTACAGCGGCGACCGCTACTGGTTTCGCATGAAACAGAATGTTTCCTTTGGATCTTCTGCCATGGGGTTTGTCGATCTGGACCTGCTCAGTGACCCGGACTATATGGATGATTTCAAGGATGGCACCCTTGGGTACGCAAAGTCCAACGCCCTTTTCCAGGGAGAATTCGGAAGGGATCTGGATGCGGAAAAGGAGCGGACCCGGACCAACCGTTTTCTGCTGACCGGAAGCGGTGAAGTTTTTCGAATGGAAGGCGAGTTTGTGTGGGAAGATGATGTCAGAAGGCGCAGTCTGGACCTGAAGGACAGCACCGTACAGCGCCTTCCGCAGATCCGCGTATCAACCCGGAGACAGGCCATGGCCTGGCTGCCCCTGTACCACGATTTTGAAGCAGAAGGCACGTACTTTCACCGCATTGACGGTGAGCGGGGCTCCCGTATGGACCTGGCGCCCCGCATGTATGCCCCTTTCCGTATGGGGCCTTTTTCTGCTGAACCCTCCGTTGGGCTACGCCAGACCTACTGGTACACCGAGAACCCCCTGGACCCGGACGACAAGGGGCTTAGCATGGATGACCGGACCCTCTATGATGCACGCTTTGATCTTTTTACGGAAATCTACCGGGTTTTTGACCTTGAAAGAACCGCTGCCGATAAAATCCGTCACAGCATTCAGCCAAGGCTGACCTTTGAATTTGTTCCGCACAAAGATCAGGATACCCTCCCCGACTTTGATGATCTTGACCGCATCGGGAAGCGACGTCTTGTAACCTACAGCCTTACCCAAAGCCTGACCGCCCGTTTTCCGGGACAGGATGTGGATGACAGGGATCGTTTGCCGGAATACAGGGAGTTTCTCCGACTTAAGGTTTCCCAGAGCTATGACATTGACAAAGCGAAAGAGGATGGCGAAACGGCATTCTCCGACGCCAAGGCGGAGCTCTCCCTTTTCCCCGCAGATGGTGTTCGCCTGTTTGGAGACATTTCATGGTCACCCGAAGAAGCAGACTGGAACACGTACAGCGCAGGTATGGATCTGCGCCATGGCTCTCATCGTTTTTATGCAGAACACCGCTACTCTAAGGATGTTTCCGCATCCATGCACCTCAGAGGGTATCTCGGCCTGACGGACAACGTGGGCTTTCTCTGGAATTACGCACGCAATATGAAAGACGACATCATCAACCGGCAGGATTACGGCATTCGTTACAACAGGGGGTGCTGGCAGCTTGATCTGATTTATTCGGATGATAAGGATGACCGCAAACTCGGATTTTTCTGGACTCTTACGGGACTGGGCGTGTTTGAACACAGCCTGGGAGAGGAGAGGCTTCCATAGCCGTATCCGTCTGCCGGGATGACGGCAAGGTTCTCCATAGATAAAGGAAAGAATGTTATGATTATTGCACAAACGCCACTTCGCCTGAGCTTTGTGGGAGGTGGATCGGACATGAAAGCGTTTTATAGTCAACGGGACGGGGCTGTGATCTGTACCGCCATAGACAAATATGTTTATGCCATCATAAAAGAGCGTTTTGATGAGGAAATCTACCTGAACTATTCTGAAAAAGAACGGGTTTCCAAAGTGGATGACATCCGTCATGACCTTGTGCGCGAAGCCATGAAATTAACAGGGGTGAATGCGGGGGTGGAAATTACGACTCTGGCAGATATTCCCTCTTCCGGTTCAGGTCTTGGAAGCTCCAGTGCCATCACCGTTGCCCTGCTCCATGCTCTGCATACCTATCGTAATGAGCTCGTTACGGCGGAACAGCTGGCTGAGGAAGCCTGCCACATTGAAATCGACAGACTGAAAAAACCCATCGGCAGGCAGGATCAGTATGCCGCTGCCTATGGTGGCCTGCACCATTTTATTTTTCAAAAAAATGACAGAGTACTGCGCAGTCCCGTGCATCTCCCCCCTGCCCTGCGCCGGAGAATTTCCGAAAGTATGCAGCTTTTTTTCACGGGAATAACCCGCAGCGCTGACAGTATTCTCTCCGAACAGCAAAAAAACCTGAAAGAACAGGATAAAATGGAAAGCCTTGCTTCCATGGTAGATCTGGTTCAACCGTTTATCGATGCCCTTGTCAAAGGAGACGTGGAAACCTGCGGTCGTCTTCTCCACCGTAACTGGCTTTTAAAACAAAGCCTGGCCACCGGCATTTCCAGTGCCGACACCCGCTCGATGTATGATGCGGCACGGAATTCCGGAGCTGTGGGTGGTAAAATTGCCGGAGCCGGTGGCGGAGGGTTCATGTTCTTTTTCACACCACCGGGAAACCAGCCTGCCGTACGGGAAAAACTATCCGGTTTCAGGGAATTCCCCTTCCTTCTCAGCGAGTCCGGAAGCCGTATTATTTTTGACGGCCGATCCTATTCAGCCAAATAAAAAAAGGTGACCCATCCTATGCATATTCTCATTACAGGTGGTGCGGGATTTATCGGTTCCCACACAGCAGACGCCCTCCTGGCTCAGGGACACAGGGTGCGGGTGCTGGACTGCCTGCAGCCAACGGTTCATCCCATGGGGCTGCCCTCCTACCTCTCTCCCGATATCGAGTTTATTCGCGGTGATGTCCGATCTAAGGCAGACTGGGTTCTTGCTCTGGACGGTGTGGATGCCGTCTATCATTTTGCCGCCTATCAGGACTATCTTACGGATTTTTCAACTTTTTATCATGTCAATGCCGTGGGAACCGCCCTTTTGTATGAAATACTGGCGGAACAGGGAGACAGGCGCAGAGTTACAAAGGTAATTGTCGCGACAAGTCAGGCCGTGATGGGTGAAGGACTTTACCACTGTCCTTCCTGTAGCTGGGAAGGAGTTCCCGATATCAGGGATGAAAGTCGACTAAAGCAAAAATACTGGGAACACCCCTGTCCACTTTGCGGCCACAATCTTGATTGGCAGGCTTCATCTGAGTCCATTGCCAATCCGTGTAACCCCTATGCCCTCTCCAAGGATGCCCAGGAAAAAGCGGCCCTGCGCCTGGGAAGGAGGGAAGATATTGATACCACCGTGCTACGTTATTCCATTGTTCAGGGACCGAGACAGTCTTTTTTTAATGCCTATTCTGGTGCCATGCGGATTTTTTCCCTTTGCCTTTACTGCGGAAGAAGCCCCCTTATATTTGAAGACGGCCTGCAAATCAGGGATTTTGTCAATATTCATGATGTGGTGGATGCGAACCTGCTGGTGCTGGAGCACCCCGAAGCAAAGGGACGTATTTTGAATGTAGGTGGTGGCAGGGCATACACAGTCAACACTTTTTATGAAACCATGCAGAATATCACGGGCAAAAGAATTGCACCCGAGAAATCAAGCCACTATCGATATGGCGATACCCGTCATATTTTCTCTGACATAACAGCATTGCAGAGCCTTGGGTGGCAACCCGGACGGGGGATAGAAGAAAGTATTCTTGCCTACTGGCAGCATCTTCATGAAAGCCAGGCACAGGAAGACATTCTTGCCTATGCCGATGCTCACATGAAAAAACTGAACGTCATCCGGGAGGCAAAGGGATGAAAGCCTTTCTTCTGGCAGCCGGGCTGGGCACGCGGCTGCAACCCCTGACCCACAGGATTCCCAAATGCCTGATTCCCATTCATGGTCGTCCTCTGCTGGGGATCTGGCTGGATCATCTGGCATCATGCGGTGTGAAAGAAGTCTGTATAAATACCCACTATCTGGCAGATCAGGTGGAAGCTTTTCTCAAAAAACAGGTTGAATCCGATCTTCTGGTTCACAGCATACATGAATCACAACTTCTGGGAAGTGCGGGAACCCTTCTGGCCAACAGGGATTTTGTGCCACCTGGAGAAACCTTTCTGATTCTCTATGCCGATAATCTGACAAATTACAGATTATCGGATCTGGTAACTGCCCATGAAGTGAACCGAACAAAAGGCGGGGTTCTGACCATGGCTCTTTTCAGGGCTGAGAATCCTGCTGCCTGCGGCATTGTTGATCTGGATATGGATGGCAGAATCACCGTTTTTGAGGAAAAACCGATCAACCCGGTTTCCAACCTTGCCAATGCGGGGATATACGCAGCAGATACGGAACTGTTTTCTCTGCTGGAAACCTGCTTTCCGGGCTGTTATCCTTATGACCTGGGTCGGCATCTGCTACCGGCCATTCCAAACCGCCTTTTCGGCTTTCCCATGCAGGGTTACCTCCGGGATATCGGCACACCGGTTTCACTGGAAACAGCCTGCAGGGAGTGGCCCTATTTTGTGTAAAGGAGCTTTATGAATTGTCAAGCTTTTGCTTCCCGCTATATTGAAGAATTTTATCAGGCCATGACAGCCATGGACAAGGTTCCCTTCGAATCCTTCTGTCAAGTCATGCTGAAAGCTTATGAAGAGGAAAAAACCATATTCGTTCTGGGCAATGGAGGCAGTGCGGCCACTGCCTCCCATGGAATGTGCGATATCAATAAAGGCGTCTGTCTGGAACTTGACAAAAAATTCCGGATGATTTCATTATGCGACAATATCCCTACCATAACCGCCATAGCCAATGATCTGGATTACAGTATGATCTTTGTGGAGCAGCTGAAAAACCTGCTTTCACCCGGAGACATCCTTCTTGCCATTTCAGGAAGCGGGAACTCGGAAAATATTATAAAAGCAGTTAGTTATGCCCACAAGTCTGGCAATACCGTTGTCGGCATTTCGGGTTTTGACGGCGGTCGTCTGGCAGAGAAAAGCCATATTCATATCCATATACCTGTTCATGATATGCAGAAGGTCGAAGATGGACAGATGATGGTGCTCCATATGCTGATGCAGTCTTTGCGGCAGATTCTGGGCCTTCGGCTGTGCTGATAAAAATTATATTCGACAGAAGGGGCAAAGGCCTGCTATGTGCTGCATGTCCGGCACCTGTCGCCCGTGGACATGCACAAAACGGGATCCAGCTCCGTTTGTGAATCCAAATGGGTTCACATGTCAAGCCGGTCATGGCTGATCTTTCTATGCCTTCTGCTTCCAGCAGGCGGCATTACGGGCATAAGCCCTTGACTTAGGACAATTTTCTTTCTATGTACTTCGCTTGAATTCTATTCGCCGGTGAGGAGGCAAAAATGAACAAACTGGAGCTGATTGCAACGCTCAAAAATGAAGCCGACATTTCCAAAGCGGAAGCTGCGGAAGTGGTTCAGATTTTTTTTGATTCCATGACAGAAGCCCTGGCGCGCGGAGAAAGGGTTGAAATCCGTGGGCTGTGCAGCTTTTTTATCAAAGAGTATAAAAGCTATACGGGCAGAAACCCCAAAACCGGTGAAAAGGTACTTATTCAACCCAAGAAACTCCCCTTTTTCAAATGCGGCAAAGAGCTTAAGGAAAGGGTTGACTATCCGGAAAAAGCGGAAAAAAGAGCATAAAAAAGAATGCTTGTGGATTCTGACTCCCAAACTGAATACGGTTTCCGATCTTTACAGGAGCAACCGTCTGTGGTGCGTACCCTGAAAGGTATGCTGGATGCAGATCGCCTGCCTCAGGGCCTTCTTTTTTCTGGAATGCCGGGCACAGGCAGGGACAGGGCTGCACGGACACTTATGATGCATGAAAACTGTGCCTCACCTTCTGTGCCCTGTGGTGCGTGCCGTTCCTGTACCCGAATTCGTAACGGTCAGCATCCCGATTTTATCAGGGTGACGGCTACCAACGGTGTCGTTCGCGTCGACAGCATACGGAGTCTTCTTGAACGGCTGATCCGTAAGCCCCATGAAGCCCGAAGACGTCTGGTGGTGCTGGAACAGGCAGAATCCATGAACCTTGAGGCAGCCAATGCACTGCTCAAGGTACTGGAAGAACCCCCCGAAGCCACCTGCTTCATCCTGCTGAGCGAGGACCCCCACCGGCTTCCCGCAACGGTCCGGTCCCGCTGTCAGGAAATCCGCTTTCAGCCTCTGTCCCTGCACCATCTGACGGATACAGTTCATGGTTCCGCACCGGATCGTGAAGCCGCTGAAGCAGCAGCTAAAATAGCCTGTGGGAATCTTGACCTGGCTTTTGCCTTGGCAAGAGAAAGCCATAAACGCCGCACTCTTGCCACAATCCTTGCAGCAGGCCTGCCCCTGGCACCGGGCACAGCTCTGACCCTTTCCGAATGGCTGGCACCGGACAGGGTCCATGCGGAAACAGGTCTCAGCATTCTGGAAAGTCTTTTCAGGGATATCTGTCTTGCAGCCCTGGACCCTGACGTGCTATGCATTCATGGGTTTTCCTTGGATTGCCGAGAGGCCATCCTGGCCGCTGGGAAAAAAATTCTCCATGAAGAATCTCTGGCCATTATCCGTCGTATCCGTGAAGTCCGACGGGGCATGGCACAAAATATTCTGCCTAGGTTGGCGCTGGATGCGATTCTTCTGGATTTACAGTACCCTTCTCCCTGTGGATACACGGGTTAAGGTCTCTGATCCATTTCATTTGATAGAAAGCCGACCGTCGGTATCCGTATCACTGCGACCGGCGGTCCGACTTTTTTTGGGAGTATTATGGTCCGAATTGCAGGTGTTCGCTTTAAATCCGCCGGTAAAATTTATGATTTTAATGCCGGCGATCTGGAGCTTATTCTTGGAGATGCCGTTATTGTAGAAACGGAGCAGGGGCTGGGGTTTGCTACCCTTGCCACGGCTGTCCGCGAGTTGGAAAAACCGCGTACCGGTCCGCCTCTGAAGGCAATTTTGCGGCCTGCAGGATCGGAAGACTATCTTCGGGTGGAAGAAAACCAACGCATTGAAGAGGCGGCTTATCATTTCTGCAAACAGGAAGTGGAGAGCCTTGAGCTGTCCATGAATCTTTTTTCCGTCGAAAGTACCTTTGATGCATCCAAGCTGACCTTTTTCTTTACGTCGGAAGGCAGGGTGGACTTTCGTCAGCTGGTCAAAAACCTGGTGCGTGAATTCCGAGTCCGTATCGAAATGAGACAGGTCGGCATCCGCCATCAGGCAAAAATGTGCGGAGGAATCGGCCGGTGCGGTCGCCAGACCTGCTGCAGTGCTTTTATTGAAAAATTTGATCCCGTATCCATCCGAATGGCTAAGGAGCAGGGTTTATCCCTGAATCCGACAAAAATTTCCGGACTCTGTGGTCGCCTCATGTGTTGCCTTACCTATGAAAACAGCACCTACAAAGATCTGAAAAGTGGTGTCCCAAAAATTGGCAAGCTGGTCACCACCCCTCGGGGTAAAGGAAGAGTAACCCGTCACAATGTCATTGCGGGCCGCCTTTCCGTGCGTATGGAAGACGGAATTGAACTGGAATTTCCTGCAGATGAAGTAATTCTGCAGAATATCGTGACTCCGCCGTCCGGGGTAACGCCGTCGCCGGGACCGGCCAAGGAAGGCACGGAAGAGGATTCCATTTAAAAAAACCGTATGCTGGCAGGCTGCACCTCTTTTGTTTCTTGAACAGACGATACTGTCGTATACCATTCAAAAGGCTTTCGGGAAAACTATCATGTCCGATGTTTTTTATATTACAACGCCCATTTATTATGTGAACGCCCGCCCCCATCTGGGCCATGCCTACACCACCATTGCAGCGGACGTATCTGCTAGATTTGCACGCATGCAGGGTAAGGACACCTACTTTCTTACGGGCACGGATGAACATGGGGACAAAATTGTCAAAGCAGCGGCAAAGGAAAATCAGAGTCCCCGTACCTATGCGGATGCAATCAGTTCCCTGTTCCGGAACCTGTGGCCGGAATTATCCATCACCAACGATCAGTTTATCCGGACAACGGATCCGGCTCACATCCGCGTTGTACAGCATTTGCTGCAGAAAATTTATGACTCGGGTGATATTTATTTCAGCGAATACGAAGGTCTCTACTGCTACGGATGCGAACGTTTTTACACGGAAAAAGAGCTGGTGGACGGAAAATGTCCGGATCATCTGACAGAACCGGAAAAAATCAGGGAAGCCAACTATTTCTTCCGCATGGGCCGTTACCAGCAGTGGCTGATTGATCACATTCACAATAACCCGGACTTCATACGCCCCGAACGCTACAAAAATGAAATTCTTTCCTTTCTCCGTGAGCCCCTTGAGGATCTCTGTATTTCCAGACCAACCTCCCGGCTTCAATGGGGCATTCCCCTGCCCTTTGATGATCGTTTTGTCACCTATGTATGGTTTGATGCACTGACCAACTATGTATCCGCCCTCGGATATCCGGATGGAGAAGCCTTTCAGCGTCTTTGGCCGGGAGTTCAGCATATTGTGGCAAAAGATATTATTAAACCCCACGGCATTTACTGGCCCACTATGCTGAAGGCAGCAGGAATACCAGTTTATCATCATCTGAACGTTCATGGATACTGGAATATTTCCGAAACAAAGATGTCCAAAAGTCTCGGTAATGTTGTGGATCCTCTTGATATGAAAAATCGCTACGGATCTGATGCATTCCGGTATTTTCTGATGCGTGAGATGGTTTTCGGGCTGGATGCCTCTTTTTCCGAAGAAGCTGTCATTGGCAGGATCAATGCCGATCTTGCCAATGACATTGGCAATCTCTTCAGCCGTGTCATTGCCATGACCCATAAATATTATAATGGAACAGTACCTTCACCCGATGGCGCAAAAACTGCCCTGATGGATTTCGGATTACAAGCTGGAGCGCTGGAAACCGTCACTTCCTTTGTGCACCATATGTCTGATTTTGCCTTCCACAAGGCATTGATGGCGGTCTGGTCTTTCATTGGGCAACTGAATAAATATATTGATGCCACAGCTCCATGGGAGCTGCAGAAAAACGCCCAGGAAAAAGAACTGGCCACGGTGATCTATAATCTCCTTGAAGGCCTGAGGGTTGTAACGGGTCTTGTCGCTCCTGTCATGCCTGAAACATCCCGGCGCATGCAACAGCATCTGGCTCTTGAAAATTCGGATATTGATGCCATTGATACGCTCTGCCAGTGGGGGTTAGTACACCCGGGGGCTGTCCTGCCCAAAGCGGTTCGTCTTTTTCCCCGTATTGACGTACCTTCCAAAGAAAACCACAAGGATGAAACGACTGTCCCCAAAGGGCTGAAAGGTTCCAAACCATCCGTATCGATAGAAGAAGTGGGGCGTCTTGACCTGCGGACCGGTATCATACTTGAAGCAGAAATTATTCCCAAATCAGACAGACTCTTAAAGCTGAAAGTGGATCTGGGAGATGAAACCCGGCAAGTGGTTGCCGGTATTGCTCAGGACTATGAAGTGGGTGCCCTGCCTGGCCTTCAGGTTATGCTGCTTGCCAACCTGAAGCCAGCCAAGCTGATGGGAGTTCGATCCGAAGGGATGATACTTGCAGCTAACAGTGATCAGGGTCTTTGTCTTGCAACCTTTGACCGCCCTGTGATGCCCGGCTCTGTGGTGAAGTAACTCTGGCCCTATCCACGAAAAAAACGTGCTCTGCCCTGTAATATTTTGAAGACTAACGGTCGTTTGGCAGCGAAAAGACGGGGCTGGGGAAAAAAGCTGTTTTTATCTTTCCCCTGAGTGGGAAGGTTTTTCTAAGGGTTTTTTGTCTATGTCTTCATATAAGCCGGAACCTTCATGGCGCAGGGAGCAGATCCGCAGGATCCGGGAGGACCGGCCATTGCACCTGAAGACTCCTGCTTTGCCCGGTATCCGGATCCTCGGATATTTTCTTTCCCTTCTCCTTGTGACAGGGCTCTTATTCTATCTGGTCTCCTTTTTTACAAAAGACCGGGCCCCCTCCGTCCAGGATGCCAGAGAAGAGGAAACCGTCCGGCTGCCGGAACAACTTACGGATCATTTGATCCGACAGGCTTTGGAAGACATGCCGCACAGCGGTCTGCTTGCTTCTGACTTTCCTCTTCACATTATGGGCCAACCTTTTACGGTTGAAACCACGCTGGATCTGGGCCTGCAGGCACGCCTGCAGCGCTTTGTGCTTCAAGCAGAAACGGCAGGCAGGGGGATGCCCGAGCTGCTCGCTCTTGTGGTTATGGAGCCTGAAACGGGGAAAATCAGAGGCCTTGCAGGAACCAGGGGAGGTGCGCAGGGTGGGGATCCTTCCGTCCCTTTCACCGTACATCCTGCCGCCAGTATATTTAAGATTGTTGCCGCCGTAGCTGCCATGGAACTGCAAGGTCTGACACCGGACAGCCCCCTTTTTTTTAACGGAGACATGTATACCCTTTATAAGCGACAGATGAGCCAGCAGGAGCACCGTCATACCAACCGCATCAGTTTCAAGGATGCTTTTGCCCAGAGTGTCAACCCCGTATTCGGCAAGCTGGGCTATCATGATCTGAAAAAATCAGGCCTGCGTGAATACGCAACACGCTTCGGTTTCAGTGGTCCCGCCCCCAAAGGAACCCTCCCCGTTCCGCAAAATCAAATACACCTCAGTGATACCCCATATAGCTGGGCAGAAATTGCATCGGGTTTTAACAGAAGAACCCTGATTTCTCCCTTGCATGGGGCTTCCATCGCGGCAGCCGTGGTATCTGATGGCCGCATGCCTCCACCTCACATAATCGAAAAAGTCATGGACGCGGATAACAGGATCCGCTATCAAGGATACGGAGAGAGCGTGCAGCAGGCCATGAAAAAAGAAACGGCTGATGCCATGCGGGTGCTCATGAACCGCACCGTTTCTTCGGGAACATCCAGCCGGATTTTTCGGGGTCAGCAAAGAGACCGCATTTTGAAAAATCTTGAAATAGGTGGGAAAACCGGCTCCATTTCCAATCATAGCCGGGATATCCGTTATGACTGGTTTGTGGGGTACGCTGTCCATCCCGATGGCCGCAAAATAGTGGTTTCCGTCATGGTGGGCCATGGTGCTTACATCGGAAGACGGGCGGGTGAATACGCCAAGAGTATTTTTTCCTTCTGGTTCGACCCATCCCGTCTGCCTGCAGAATCATAACCTTCCGGAGCCTGACACGTTTTTTACCGATTTCCCTTATTCCACAACCTACTATTCTCTACTTCTTTCAGGAGAAAGCTATGCCTGGCTTTGAAATTTTTGGTGAAGAGGAACGCAGCGAAGTACAGGAAGTCCTTGGTACCGGCGTTCTCATGCGTTACAATTTTGATGGACCCCGTAAAGGTATTTTCAAGGCAAAGGATTTTGAGGAAACTCTCGCCCGTCGCCTGGGTGCACGGCATGCCCATCTGGTTTCAAGTGGTACGGCAGCTCTTCAGGTAATGCTGGCCTCCTGCGGTGTGGGAGCCGGTGATGAAGTCATTGTCCCTTCTTTTACCTTTGTGGCCACCATAGAAGCCATTGTTGCGGCTGGAGCGGCTCCTGTTTTTGCTGATATTGATGAAACCCTTTGCCTTTGTCCCAAGGCCGCAGCCAAAGCTTTGACTCCCCGTACGAAAGCCATTATGCCAGTTCATATGTGTGGTTCCATGGGCCGTATAGATGAACTGGAGATGCTCTGTAAAGAAAAAGGCCTGATGCTTCTGGAAGATGCCTGTCAGGCTCTCGGCGCCAGCTACAAAGGAAAGGCACTGGGACTGTTCGGCAGGATGGGGTGCTTTTCCTTTGACTATGTTAAGACCATCACCTGCGGCGAGGGTGGAGGTATTATCACCGATGATGCAGATCTCTACTTCAAGGCACAGGCTTTTTCCGACCATGGACATGATCATATAGGACAGGATCGTGGAGCGGAAGATCACCCCTTTATTGGCCTGAATTTTCGCATCAGCGAACTGAATGCCGCTGTGGGACTGGCTCAACTTCGTAAATTAGACAGGATTCTTACCACGCAGCGAACCAATAAGGCCATCCTGAAAGATGCTCTGGCCTCCATACCGGGCATTCGTTTCCGTGATCTTCCGGATCCTGCAGGTGACTCTGCTACCCACCTCAGTTTTTTTATGGAAACAGAAGATAAAGCCCGCGCCATGGCCAAAGCTTTACCCGCCCATGGGGTGGACGGCGTCTTTTACTGGTTCGATAATAACTGGCACTACATAAGGCGATGGGACCACATTCGCAATATGACCAGTCTGGCTGGTCTGCCCCTTGGATTGCGTCATGATACACCGGACTACAGCGGACTGTACCTGCCGGTTTCCGATGCCATCATGGGCAGAACACTGTCCATGCAGATACGGCTCGGGTGGACAGACGCAGACATGGAAAAACGCATCAACGGAATTAAAAAAGCATTTGCATCGCTCTGATGCCACAGTGAGAATTCCATTCAATCCGTCGGGTATACGAAGAAATGAGGAGGTATCCGGCACGGGTTATTCTAATATTCTTATGGTTTGCTATGCTGGAATGATGAGAAAGGACACATCATGTACCGCAATTTAAAGGTTGTTCCCCGTGTAGTTTTTGGACGAGGCTGTTTTGATCAGCTGGACGGTATTCTTGAACCCCAAAGAACCGGTTCCGGCATCATGGTTTTTATTCTTGATGATTTTTTTGAAGGCAAGCCCCTGGAAAAGCGCCTACCCCTTCGGGATGGGGATCTGTTTCTCCGGATGAATGTGGATGATGAACCGAAAACCAAAGGAATTGATGCCCTTTGCGAACAGATCCGTCAGTTCTGCGGCAATGGAAGGCTCCCGGATGGTGTGATCGGCATCGGGGGAGGCTCTGTTCTGGACACGGCAAAGGCCGTATCCCTTATGCTGACCAACCCTGGTGAAGCCCATGAGTATCAGGGATGGGATCTTATTCAGTTTCCCGCAATATACCATGTGGGGATTCCTACCCTTGCCGGAACCGGTGCGGAAGTATCCCGCACAGCGGTACTCACCGGACCGGTACGGAAACTTGGCCTCAACTCCGACCATACGGTCTTTGATCAGGTTATTCTCGATCCCGATCTGCTGGAAGGTGTGCAAAAAAACATTCCAGAGCAGTGGTTCTGGACCGGCATGGACTGTTATATCCATAATGTGGAAGCACTGTGCGGTACTTTTGTCAACGAATATGCCAGAGCCTTTGGTGAGCAGTCTCAGGTGCTGTGCAGAGAAGTTTTTCTTGACCACCATCCGGAATCCGATGAAAAACTCATGATGGCTTCTTATTTTGGTGGTATGAGCATTGCTTACTCTCAGGTAGGAGCCTGCCATGCCCTTTCCTATGGGTTAAGTTATGTGCTGGGCTTGCACCATGGAATAGCCAACTCCATCGTTTTTGATTACCTGGAAGATATTTATCCCGAAGGCGTGAAAGAGTTCCGGGCCATGGCGGAAAGAAACAATATTACGATTCCGCGCAATCTGACATCCGGACTCAGCGAGGCTCAGATGGAAAAAATGGTGGAGGTTTCTACGGGAATGGTACCCCTATGGGAAAACTGCCTTGGCAAAGAATGGCAGGAAAAAATGCCTAAAGAACGCATGCGGAAGCTGTTCAATAAAATGTAGCCTTTTTACCTGCCGGGAAGAGTCAAAGCATTCCGGCAGACCGGCATTGTCTGTATTATGTCAAAGAGCTCCCGCATATCTGCGCGAGCTCTTTGACATATCTGTATTTCGTGGTGTACAATCCATCCATCTGATCCTGAGACGACATCAATGCGCATGGCATATTGACCGGAATATAAACGAGGTGTTCATGGCTTTTCCCCTTCTCTTCCCCTCTCTGGCCTCTCTGGCCTCTCTTGTATCGCCCCTTAAACGAGTTTACTGGGGCCGTTGCCTGGCTTCGGTACCACAGGGGGCACTGGTCCTTTTTCCTGTTTCCCATAGGGTGTTCGGTTGCGGTCTTGCAGGACTGATTGCTTTTAAGAAAAAACCGACACCCATCGATTTTGATTTTTCCCTGCAGGAAATCGAGCATATCCTGCAAGAAATCAGCAAGGTGAATATCCATGATCTCAATGAGTCTGAAATCCATACAGCTTTTATGGGTGGAAAAGACCGCATCCATCAACTTGCGGAGAAGGTAGAAGTTTTCCGAAGCGAACCTGCCATGGCAGGCTTGTTCAATGATGATGCCATGCAGGAAAAACTTCTTGCCATGGCAGAAACAATGTCTGTGATGATCCTTGATCAGAAAAAAGCACTGCAGGAAAAAGAGGCTCGGCTTTCGCGGAAAAATTTGGCCATTCTTACCGACCGGCTTGAAAAACTGAAGGACATCCACTGGCATCTGTCCCGTGATCTTTTAAACAATATGAGAAAAATTAAACAACTGATAGGGACACACTCCATTCAGCCTTCCGGTACTGCCATCAGAATTTTTCACAGAATTAATACCATTGTAAACAGTATTGAGATTCTTGAAGTCCGTGGCAGAGACTCTGCAGGGATTTCCATTTTTTTTGTTCTGGATCCTGAACTTTTCATGCGTTTTCAGTCTCTTGTGGAAAAAGAAGGCCTTACTGCCCAGCTGGCAGAACGAAGCAACCCAAGGGTTCTGGTCAATCAGTCTGTCACCATTCAGCATCAGATTATGAAAGGCAGACATACCGTAGGGATCAGTTTTGCCTACAAAGTGGCTGCCGAAATCGGTTCTCTGGGTGATAATGGTGATTTCCTGAGAAGCCAGATAAAAAACGATCCTCTGCTGCATCTTCTCAGCCCCCTGCCCCACCGGCATTTTTCCGTTGCAGCCCATACCCGATGGGCATCTGTGGGTGAAATTTCCGTTGCCAACTGTCATCCTGTGGATAACCAGACAGATGATCCATCCAGCATCCGATCGGGTATTATTCAGGTGGCTCTCAACGGTGATATAGACAATTATCTTGAACTCAAGAAACAGTATGAAAACCGATGGGATTTCATACCTTCCGAAATTTCTACGGACACCAAAATCATCCCTCTCCGTATTGAACACTATCTCCGGGAAGGAAAAAACATTCAGGAAGCTTTTCGCTGTGCCGTATCGGATTTTGAGGGATCCCATGCCATATGGATGCAGACGGACCTTGCTCCGGGAAAACTTTTTCTTGCTCAGAAAGGCTCCGGCCAGGCCATTTTTGTGGGAATAGGCAGCGATTATTATCTGGCTGCTTCTGAAGTCTATGGATTTGTGGAAAGCACCCCCTATTATGTCAAAATTGATGGCGAAAAATTTTTTGACACTCCTGATGGTCCTGTTCAGGGACAGATTTTTATACTGGATGAAAATCCAGCTGATCCCCTTGGTGATATTCAGGCATTCCGGTATGACGGTACGCCTGTTATCCTTTCCAAAGAACAGGTGAGACAGACGGACATCACATCAAGGGATATCGACCGTCAGCATTTCCCCCATTATTTTATTAAAGAAATCAGCGAGGCACCCCAGTCTGTCAACCGAACCCTTCAGGGCCGCTTTCACCTCGAGGACCCGGAAAAAGGCGGATACACCGTAAACCTTGAAACTTCGGCCTTGCCAGAATCTCTGCATCAGGTTTTCAGTGAGAACAAAATCAGAAGAGTTTTTTTCATAGGCCAGGGCACGGCTTCCATTGCCGCCCAGGCTTCCGCTGACCTTTTACGGTACTATATGGCAGACCCATCCCTGCAGATTCAGGCTCTGAAAGCTTCGGAACTCAGCGGATTTTTTCTGGAAGACAGTG
Organism: Desulfobotulus pelophilus; assembly: GCF_026155325.1. Lineage (NCBI taxonomy): Bacteria > Pseudomonadati > Thermodesulfobacteriota > Desulfobacteria > Desulfobacterales > Desulfobacteraceae > Desulfobotulus > Desulfobotulus pelophilus. Next base: position 28,973 of record NZ_JAPFPW010000006.1, read on the forward strand.
ATGGACCGGATACCATGGCCGATGCACTCGTGGTAGCCATCAGCCAGTCCGGAACAACAACGGATACAAACCGCAGCGTGGATATGGTCCGGAACCGGGGAGCCCGCACTATCGGTATTGTCAACCGCAGGGATTCGGACCTGACGTTCAAGGTGGAAGGAGTTCTCTATACCAGTTCCGGCAGGGATATAGAAATGTCTGTAGCCTCCACTAAAGCATTTTACTCTCAGGTGGTAGCTGGTGCTCTTCTGGGTCTGCAGCTTGCCCAGATGATGAATAGAAGAAGCCCGGACTTCATCAGTTCTGAAATCAGAGAGCTTCTGGCACTTCCAGACAAAATGAACCGGGTGCTCATGAATCGGGAAACCATTGGAAAAGGAGCTGAAAAACTGGCTGTTTCCAGAACATACTGGGCAACGGTGGGCTCCGGACCCAATAAAAGTGCAGCCGATGAGATTCGCATTAAGCTCAGTGAGCTTTGTTACCGAACCATCTCTTCCGATTATGTGGAGGATAAAAAACATATTGATCTGTCGGCAGAACCTCTGATTTTTATCTGCGCTGCAGGAACCAGAACTTCGGTCATCGGTGACATCATCAAGGATACGGCCATTTTTCATGCCCATAAAGCTCTGCCCGTAGTTGTGGTGGCAGAAGGTGACCACCGTTTTGACCCCTATGCGGCCCAGACCATTCCCGTGCCTGATCTTCCCGAACATCTTTCCCCTCTGCTTTCTACCCTTGCCGGACATATATGGGGATATTATGCAGCACTGGCCATCCACGACGGATCCCGTTTCCTGTATAACCACCGTCGCAATATTTCCGGTATTCTTCAGGAATACACACGCAAAGGCATGGATATTCACGAAATAGTTCTTGAAAAACGTTTCCGTGAGGAAATGGCCGTTTTTGGGGCTCTTTTCCGCAAGTCTCTCTCAGAAGGGCCTTTAACCTGCCTTCTCGATGCGGGGCAAGCCACTGATCTTCTTCTGCTCACAAAGTATCTCTCTGGCCGTCTGCCCATCAGTGACATTGAAATGGATTTTGGTAAGGGAGAAAGTATTCAGGGTATTCTGGACCGCTTTTTTACCGTTCTCAGTATGGCCATCAATCTCCTGGCACGACCCATTGATGCCATCAAACATCAGGCAAAAACCGTTACGGTGGGTACCAGCCGACTGGCAGAAAGAACCGAAGGTATTCTCTTTGATGCTCTGGAATTCCATGATATCAAGGCAACCCAGTTGAACAGCCGCAATATTCTTGTTCTGCGCAATCTGCAGGCCGTCATATCCAAAGTGAACGGAGCCTTTCTCTACAGAGTGCAGGGTCTCAACCTTCTTGGTGAGGTCAATGGACATACAACCATATCTCTTGAAAGAAAAACCGGAAGCCTCATCAATTTGTCTTCCCGCACAGAATCAGATCCGACCCTTCGCGGCAGTAAGCGGATTATTGTTCAGGAAGGCAACGTATTTATTGGCAGGGGTAAAAAAGATGGCCGTCGTATTCTCATAATACCCGCTTTTTCCAATAGAACCGAGGGCCCTAAAGTTCTGGAATACCTGCTTTCACTGGATATTAGTTTTGAGTCTGATGTTCCACTCTTTGCCCGTATGAAAGCACTGGGTGGAAAACTCGAACGTATCCGTAACAATGTGAATGAATATTCCATACCCTGGCAGGATGCCTATCTTGACCTCTTTACCACAGAAGAACTTTTTGGTTTTACGGCAGATAAAATTGTAGAAGAAATTCTGATCCGACGCTGAACGGATCAGGGGAATCTCCGTCTCTCCCAAAGATCTGATTGGGTAAAATGAAAGAATCCGTGGACAGGAACGGATGCTCTTGCTAAAAATCATCAGAAGCTATATTTATTAAAAAAATAATAAAGCAGAATTGACATCAGTGAAAGGCTCTTCCCATGAAAAACAACTGGTTCCGTTTTTTGCTACTCTCCTTGACCCTTGTTCTGGCCTTTTCTTTTTTTGCATGCGATGAGCAACAGAAAGCGCCTGAATCTGCCGTGGACAGGATTTTATCCAAGGGAGTTCTCCGCATTGGCATGGATCCGGGCTATCTCCCCTTTGAAATGAAAGACCGGCAGGGAGAGCTGATGGGTTTTGACGTGGATCTGGCCTATCTGCTGGGTGATACCATGGGCGTTCGAGTGGAATTCATCCCTCCTTCCGGATCCTATGCAACCATGCTGGATGACCTTAAGGCAAACCGTTTTGATATCATCATCAGCGGCATGACCATTACACCGCAGCGAAACCTGAAAATCATGTTCTCCGATCCCTATATAACCGTTGGTCAGGCCATCCTTGCCAACAACAGACACCGGAATACGATACGGAATGCTGATGATCTCAACAGCACCAACTACCTTGTGGTTTATCTTGAGGGAACGACCGGTGCGGCAGCCGTTGACAGATTCCTGCCAAGGGCACGGAGGATTGCCGTATCAACACAGCAGGAAGGTGTTGCCATGGTTCGTGAGGGCAGAGCAGATGCCTTTGTCTATGACCTCCCAGCCTTTGCAACGCTGGTTGCCAAGGAAGGAAAAAATGTTTTCCACTTTATTGATCAGCCCCTGACCTTTGAACCCATTGGAATGGGCCTCCGGTTCACGGATCATGAGCTCTTGAATCTGATCAACAACTTTACCCGTCAGATTCAGGCCGATGGCACCTACGATACCCTGTATGACCGCTGGTTCATACAGACGGGCTGGTTTCAAAGGCTGTAATATTGTGTGATAACCCCGTTCATTTACCTTGGGCTGAAGAGTCGCTGGTAATTGTTTACCGTCCTGAGAGGAGTGGTCATGAGTTTTTTCGTTACCAGGCTGAGATTTCTGCCTATGGCCTTGTTGTTTTTGCTGGCTGCTTCAACAACTGCCCTCTGTCAGGAAAGCGAAAAAATACCTGAGAAAAATGAAAAGGGGATATATGAGGGCATGCCCCTGAGTGAAGTCCGGAATCTTCTGGGCATGCCCCGCAACATTACCCGAACGGAATGGCGCTATCCAGACCTTGTTATCCTCATTGAAAACCAGCAGGTAGCCTGTGTGATTTCTCCTTCATGTATAGGCAAATGGGCCAATTGTCAGGCATACCGTACCCGATCGCCAGAATGTCTGCTTCCCTGAATCCTTACAGAGGTTTGCAACCATGGATCCTGAATGTCTTGCCTATTTTCACGATATGATACCCCTTGAAATGTGTATCCTGGATGAAAATATGACCCTTGTTTATGCCAATGAGGCTTTGACAAAAAGTACGGGCATCCATGATTTCTCAAATAGAAATATCAAAAGCCTCATACCGGAGAATCGCGTGGGAACCCTTCAGATTCTTCTGGGCAAAGCCCGCCGGGATAATCGTGAGATCCGCTACAGAGCAGAAGGTCTGATTGGCGGTGAAGACCGTGAACTTATCCTTCGCTACCATCCCGAGACCCACACTTTTTATGCGGTTCTGCTGCGGGAGTCCTGTAAACCTTCCATAGAAAACAGGGATGCCCTGACAGGATTACCTGCCAGGGCATCTTTTCTTGAACGGGGCGAACAGCTTTTTCACCATGCAAAGCGGCATCAGACAGGGATTGCCATTGTATTTATGGACCTGAACGGTTTTAAGCCCATTAACGACACCTATGGTCATAAAGCTGGAGATGTTGTCCTGAAACTTGTGGCCCAGCGTCTTCAGACTACCATACGAAAAACCGATGCCCTTGCACGCTACGGTGGTGATGAATTTGTACTGGCCCTGTCCGATTTAAAGGCAGGAATTCATGCTTCACTGGGTGTACGCCGCCTTATGAAGGCCGTAAGTGAACCCATTGACATTGGAAACAGGCAGGTCAGCGTTTCCGGTAGTTTTGGAATATCCATATACCCACAGGATGCAACGGATTTACCGACACTGATTCGCTATGCAGATGAAGCCATGTACCAGGCCAAAACCCGGGGGCTTGGTTATGCTTTTTTTTCTACACCGGAAACTTCGCTGCCTTCCTCCTGATAACACTCCTGTCAAAAAGACTGACATTTTTTTTCTTCTCTGATACTCTTATGAAGTAATTCTAAAACATGTTCCTGCCCGGTCATAACGAAATTTATAACAGCAAAAGTTACAGGTACCTATGGAAGAAGAAATTCTCTCACGGCTGGCCGAACGCCTTAATGCAGATGTTTCCAGAACCATTAAGGAAACTCTTGAAAAGTCCGTTGCCATTGAAGTACAGAAAGCCCTTTCCCGGGCAATCAATGACGGGGAATTTTACCAGAGTATTTCCACGGATATCAAGGAAGGGCTGGAAGACCTTGTCAAGGAGATGCGGCGTCTGCGGAGAGAGACCTCAGGTGGGCTGTGCCCCGAAGATGCACCTGGAGAAGCCTTTAATCTGACGGCCATACAGCTGGAAGATATTCATAAGCGAACGGAAAGTGCTACTCTTTCTGTTATGGATATCGTTGAAAGACAGATGGATGCCCTGGAAGTTCAGCGTACAGCACAGCATGATGGCAACGGAACTGTGGCAACAGCCTTTATGGATGGGCTGCAGGAAGATCTGGTCCACATTCTCACAGCTTTGAGTTTTCAGGATCTGATTGGCCAGAAGATGCATAAGGTAATTATTTTTATCAGGAAGGTTGAAGAAATTATCAACCGTCTCTATGTATCTCATAATTTGATGCTGCAGGATAAAAAAGCTCACCCGGAAAAAAACAGCCGGGAAATCCGTGAGGAAGTACAGAACAAAATTTCCCAGGAAAACATTGATGCCCTGCTCTCCGAACATGGCATTGACTAAACCTAATTTTTTAAAACACCCCTTATTCCTCCCTCCCCGGCGGTGAGAAACATTATCCGTCCAGCTGCTCCAGCAGCACCGCCAGAAAAAGGTTCAGATCTTCCACTATACCTATATCTGCATGCTGGAAAAAAGGTGCCGTTTTTTCCCTATTAATGACGACCACAAAACCGGATCTCTTCATACCTGAAAGATGCTGGGAGGCACCGGAAACACCAAGAGCCATGTACAGTTCCGGAGCTACATCCGCTCCCGTTTCGCCTATCTGGCGGTCGTAGGGAATCCAGCCATTATCACAGACAGGCCTGCTTCCCGCAATCAAACTTCCGGGAAGCCATTCCCCCAGCTGTCTCACGACATCAAGGGTAGCCGGCTTTTCTATTCCCCTTCCGGCTGCGAGTACAATGCGGGCATCCCTGAGGCCGACGGCTGCCCCCCCCCCGGCTTCTTCTCCTTCAAAGGAAACCTTTTCGGCTGGCGGACGGGGAGAAAAAAACCGGATGCTCGCCGGATCATTCATAGGGCTGGCGGAGGCAAAACATCCCGCTGGGATCGTAAGTACCACGGGTGAAATTTCCATGCGCAGCCATACCATCCGACGTCCGCTCCAGGCATGACGTCCAAAACTTGTGCCTTTTCCGTCCTGACGGATATCCCGTATGGCCGCTCCATACACTCCCTTCAGTTTGAAGGCGAGAGCAGGTGCCACACTCCTCCAGAATCCTGAATCGGGCATCAGTACGGTTCCCGGAGTCTCCTTTGCCCAGAAATCCCACAGCATGGACAGGATACCTTCATAGGAATAAGCAGAGACTTGTGTATGGGTAAAAAAAACCAGTTCAGAGCTAAGGGGAGCCAGTTGCTCCTGTATATCTGCATTGCAGCCGACAGGAAAAAGAATGCGGATTTTTTCATGATCTCCTGCAAGCTGCTTTGCCAGCCCCAGCATTTCTTTTCCATGGGCAGCGGTATCATCCCTGCCCAGAACTATATCTACGGTTCTCATTGATCCCCTCGTGCCGGGGAGACAGCCAACCATCCCCGTTCTTTCAGAATGGCCTTCAATGACGCAGCCTTAGCCCGTGTATCTCCGGTAAGAAAATGGACTGAACGGCTGGGAGACGGAAGGGATATTTCCTGCAGAGAGGCCGAAGGATATTCGTTCATGGAAGGAGTCATCACAGGGATAACAGATTGATCCGCTTTCAGCATTAAGGACAGTTTCGGATATCTGGGCGTATACAATCCTGTTTGTACCGTAACCAGACAGGGGAATGGAAGGGAATAGCGCAGTCGTCTGCCTCCGGACCCTTCGGATGAAACACAGATTCCGTTTGTTCTGCAGTCAACGGCAACGACCATGGCAGCAAAAGGCAGATCGCATGCAGCCGCCAGCATGGGGCCAATCGCCGCCTGCATGCCCTCCTCTCCCATAGCTCCACAAATTACAAGATCCGGCTGAATGGATCCTATGGCAAAGGCCAGTGCTCCGGCAGTTTCACCGGGTCCTGTCATGGAGGGAAAATGATGAACACGCAGGGCTGCATCCGCACCCATTCCCATTCCTCGTTGGAGAACACAATTCCATGATTCAGGGCCTGCTGTGATTATGGTCACTTTTCCTGATCCGCGGGCATCCCTGAGCCGGAGTCCTGCCTCCATGGCTACACTGTCCCAGTCGCTCATGCGCAGAGCATCCTCTTTCCCTATCTCTGATTCAGGCCCCGGATCCGGCAGTCGGTCTGAAGTAGCCTTCACACAAACGGCAATGTGCATGTACAATTTCCTTTCCGGATATCCGGTTCCGCCTATTGGATCATTCTTCATGGAGATGGGTCCTTGCGGAACATATGGACACAGGCCTGCTCCCTGTCCGCATAAAACGTCCTGCCAACCTCTGATCAGGGACTTCCGGCCAGCCCCCCTCTCTTAGCCCTCCGCTGTGCCTGTTTCTGTTTTGATTCTGCGCGTCAGAATTTTATCCGGATATTCCAGTACAACAATTCGTATGGGTTTCACCAGAAATGCCAAAATTTTAACGCCAAAAACATAGACAAAATCCTTGTCCTGATACTGGGCGATAATGCGGTTTCCTTCAAACAGCTTGGGCTTGGTTGTGGCAAAGGGAGTTGGGTGCGTAATGAGAATATATTCATCTTGTATCATCCCGACCACCTGACTCTGAATACGGAGGGGGATATCGATCCCTTCGATCTTCAGTGTAAGAGAGGCACCCGTGGGAACGGAGTGCACAAAGCCAGGCCCTGCCGCTGTTTTATCTTCTGTCATTACAGGATCCTTCATCTGCATATGTTGTTACAAAAAAGGTTTCACTCGGCCTTATTCTTACAACAGTCATCCTGCATAGGCAATGCGAAAACGTAACCATCCCGGCATCGTGAGACGGCCTGTTACCGAAAATAAGAGGATGTCATTAAATCGAACGCTCGTTCTTTTTTTTATTGACCGATCTGTTTTGGCCACGTATCCTTGCAATATATCTGCAGCAAAAAGAATGGGAGCGGATGTTCTGTATGGAAAACTGCTTTTTCAGCCAACCCTTTCCTGAATGATTCCAATTCAAACAAAATGGACAGTAGAATGGGTATGCTCTACCTTATCCGCCATGGCCAGGCTTCCTTTGGAGAGATATCCTACGACAAACTCTCCGATAGGGGAACAAAACAGGCAGAACTTCTCGGTGACTACCTCATTCAAACAAATACGAACTTTGAATATATGGTTTCAGGAACTCTTGAACGCCAGCATCACACTGCCGCCACTCTCATGGCAACCATGGGAAGCCATATTCTTTCTTCGGATCTGCGCCTTCTCACCGAATTCAATGAGTATGATTCCGAAGGAGTTTTCCGGGAAATCCTTCCGTCAATTATGGCCAATGATATCAGGGCATCCTATGACGGCTACCACATGATGAAAGATGGAAAAGCCTTTCAACGTACCCTTGACCGGGTTCTGGATCGGTGGATGGGAATGGAGCCCGGTGAGTATGAAGTGGAAAGCTGGGATACTTTTAAAAAACGGGTACTGCGGGCCATAGAAAATCTCGATCTCAGCGGTAAAAAAAAAGTTGCCGCCGTTACTTCCGGTGGTGTTATTGCTGCTTGCATGCATCTTTTTCTGGATGTTCCGCCCAGACGTGCCATGGCCCTTTCATGGCAATGCCTGAACAGTTCCATGACCATATGGCTTACCGGAAAAAAGGGCCTTCGCCTGTATGCCTGGAATCTCGCCCCCCATCTGGAGTTGTGTGGCAACCCGGACATGATCACATATAGATAATGACAGCCTAATCAATTCAGTACCAAACCAAGAAAAGGAGTGGACATGGATTTCACCGTTTCCGACAAAATGAAAACCATTCTAGGCATGATCAATGAATTTGTAGACAGGGAACTTTTACCTCTTGAAATGGAATTTGTTAAAAAAGATTTCCACGAACTGCTTCCGCAGATCCGAGAAAAGCAGAAGATGGTAAAGGACATGGAACTCTGGGCACCCATCTATCCTCCGGAGCTGGGAGGCATGGGCCTTTCCATGGTTGAGCATGCCATGGTTTCTGAAGCCCTCGGTCGGTCTCCTTTGGGGCACTTTGTTTTCTGGTGCCAGGCTCCCGATGCTGGCAATGCGGAAATTCTGCATATGCATGGATCAGAAGACCAAAAAAAACAATGGCTTGCGCCTATGGTTAGTGGTGATATCCGTAGCTGCTTTGGCATGACAGAGCCCGATATGCCCGGATCCAATCCCGTACTTCTCGGTACAACGGCGGTCAAAGATGGCAATGACTACATTATCAACGGCCATAAGTGGTACACTACTGCCGCAGATGGTTCTCAGTTCTGCATTGTTATGGCCGTAACGGATCCCGATGCCCCGGTCTATGGCCAAGCCAGCATGATCATTGTACCGACTGATACCCCAGGCTTTCATCTCGTACGCAATATTCCGGTTATGGGTCATGAAGGAACAGATTATGCCAGCCATGGAGAAATTATTCTGGAAAACTGCAGGGTCCCCCGGAGCAATCTCCTGGGTTCGGAAGGACAGGGTTTTGTCATGGCCCAGGACAGACTGGGACCCGGCCGTATTCACCACTGCATGCGCTGGCTGGGCATCTGCCACCGTTCCTTTGATCTGATGTGCAGTCGGGCCAATTTCCGGAAAATAACCCGCGACGGACAAACACTGGCCTCCCGTCATATTATTCAGCAGTGGGTTGCGGAATCCGCTGCTGAAATTCAGGCCGCGCGGCTGATGACTCTTCATGCCGCATGGTCCATCGATCAGGTGGGAGCGGCTAAGGCTCGGGATGAAATTTCTGCCATTAAATTCTATGTGGCAGGAATTATGCAAAAAGTTATTGACCGTGCCCTTCAGGTTCATGGTGGTCTCGGCATGACAGATGACACCATTCTTGCCTATTTCTTCCGCCATGAACGGGCAGCGAGAATTTATGACGGAGCTGATGAGGTTCATAAAACCTCCATGGCCAGACGGATTCTGAAACGATATGCATAAGATGGATTTCCAAACATTTACAAAACGGTACGATATTTCCCTGGAACGAATCTGCAGAGACATTTTCCGGTCCAGGGACAAAACAATACGGATAAAAAAAGAAGAGACAGCCGTAAAAAATCTGACGCTCATTCTGGATGCGGCCCTGAACCTTTCCGTAGAAAAAGGTTTTGATGCCATGACACTGCGGGACCTCCAGTCACGGTCAGGACTGAGCATGGGCTGTCTTTACTCATACTTTTCCGGAAAAGAAGCCCTGCTCCATCTGATGCAGTATCAGGGCCGGAACCTGGTACGTGATGTATTGCACGAAGTCCTGAAGGATGAAGCCATACCCCAGAACAAGCTGGAAATTGCCATCCGTGCCCATCTTTACCTCAGTGAACGCATGCACAAGTGGTTTTATTTCTCCTACATGGAAACAAAAAATCTAGGCCGGGAAGAAGCCCGAAAAGCCATTGAAAGTGAGCTTCTTACGGAAGCAATTTTTGTGGATATTCTGGATGAGGGGAAACAAAAAGGCGTTTTTTTCTTTACTGATGCCAGGCTTGTGGCAGCCATCATCAAAGCCATGCTGCAGGATTGGTATCTGAAGCGCTGGAAATACAAGAAAAGGCAAATAGGCGTAGAAGAATACGCAGCTTTTCTCATTACATTCACCGGGAAGGCTCTGGGGCACTTCCCTTCCGACCTTATGTCGGGTACGGCAAGCCCGAACCATTCATCAGCAGGAGGAGAGCAGATATGAGTATTGAGGATGAGGCCTCTCAGGTACGTTCCGGCGAGGAACTTGACCTGCCGCGGCTTTCTGCCTACCTTGAAAAAGAAGTACCGGGCCTTAGTGGCAGCATTGACATTCAGCAGTTTCCCAGTGGTTTTTCCAATCTCACCTATTTGCTCCGTTGTGGAAATCAGGAAATGGTCCTGAGACGTCCCCCCTTTGGCAAAAAAGCAAAAACAGCCCACGACATGGGAAGGGAATTCCGGATTTTACAAGCACTGCGTCCCCTTTTCCCTTATTGCCCTGAGCCCCTTTGTTTTTGCAACGATCCGGAAGTCATGGGCTGTGATTTCTATGTAATGGAAAGAATTCAGGGCATCATTCTGCGGAAAGAACTCCCCGTCGGCCTGAGCTTATCTGCTGAACAGGCCTACAGTCTCTGCGATAATCTGATCTCCGTGCACGCCGATCTTCACAATCTTCCAATTCGTGATGCTGGTCTGGAAAAATTTGGTAAGCCCGAAGGGTATGTCAAAAGACAGGTGGAAGGATGGTCCAGAAGATTCAGGGATGCCCGGACGCCCGATGTGCCCGACTTTGAGACCGTAATGAAATGGCTGTTTCGGCAGCAGCCGGAAGATACGAAGCAGCCCGCCATCATCCATAATGATTTTAAATTTGACAATGTGGTACTGGACCCTGCAGATCCCACCCGTATCATTGGCATTCTGGACTGGGAAATGGCAACCATAGGCGATCCGCTCATGGACCTTGGAGCCTCCATGGCATACTGGATCAATGGGAATGATCCGGAATCTCTGCAACACACGCGACTCATGCCCACCAATCTACCCGGGATGATGAGCCGCGAGGAGGTAGTCGCCGCCTATGCCCGTAAAACGGGCCGTAATGTGGATAATTTTGATTTCTATTATGTTTTCGGTCTTTTCCGCCTCGCCGTCATTGCTCAACAGATCTATTATCGCTTCTATCACGGACAGACAAAGGATCAACGGTTTGCTTTCCTTGTTCATGCCGTAGGTTTTTTTGAGGAAGCCTGCCAAAAAATGATTGGTACAAATTCATAATTCAGCTGCCATTGAACCTGTAACCTGTTTCAACCCACTTTACACGGAAGGAGTTCCCATGCAGAATCTTTTTTCCCTGGAAAAAAAAGTTGCCCTGATTACCGGTGCAAGCCGGGGCATTGGTGCATCCATAGCCAGAACTCTGGCTGCCCATGGTGCCCATGTTGTACTTTCCAGCCGGAAAGCAGAAGCCCTGGAGGAAGTTGCTGCCGACATACGTAGTGCAGGAGGTCAGGCAACGGTCATGGCCTGTCATATGGGTCAGATTCCTGCCGTCCGTGAGCTCGTGGACCGCATTGACAAAGAGATGGGACGCCTGGATATCCTTGTTGCCAATGCCGCAACCAACCCATATTTCGGGGATCTCTTTGGTGTGGATGAAGGTGCCTGGGATAAAATTATGGAAGTGAACGTGAAAGGGCCTTTTTTCCTTATGCAGGCTGCCGCAAAAATTATGGATAAAAATGGCGGTGGTACGATGGTCACGGTGGCTTCCGTCAATGGTGTCAGCCCGGCCCTGTTTCAGGGAGCCTATTCCATTTCCAAGGCAGCGGTCATTTCCATGACCAAGGCCTTTGCCAAGGAACTGGCGGCAAGAAATATCCGGGTCAATTCCCTTCTCCCAGGCCTTACGGACACTAAATTCGCCGGTGCTCTGATCCAGAACGATGACATTCGTGAATATGCTGTCAAACAGATTCCCATGGGCCGATATGCTCAGCCCCAGGAAATGGCCGGTGCCGTGCTGTATCTTGTCAGTGAAGCTTCAAGCTTTACCACGGGAACAACCCTCATCTGTGACGGAGGGCAGCTGGCCTGATCACAAAGCTGGTTCTGCCACCAGAGACCCCAATCAGCAGTCCTGTTCTTTTTTTGCGGCACAGGGCTGTTCGTCTCATCCCCTGTGCCTTACCCGGCCTGATGAACCATGCCAGAAACCTTTCCTGCCATGGTTCAGGAAATCCGGTTTTCCATAAAATCCGTACTGTGCAGAAAGGCATGCACCCGTGCCGCACTTTCATGGCTGAAACCGGGGACAGCGGCAATCTCCTCCGAAGAAGCGGTCCTTAGCTTCCGGAAGCTGCCAAAGTGCTGAAGGAGGGCTGATTTTCGTCTGGGACCAACTCCAGGAATCCCATCCATCCGGGAATGAAGGGTGGTTTTTTTTCTTTGCTTTCTATGAAACGAAACCGCTGTTCTGTGGGCCTCATCCCGAATCCGCATCAGGAGAAACAGGGACTCAGGATCTTTAGCAAATGAAAGGGAGTTCATACGACCCGGAAGGAAAATCTTATCTTCGGTTTCCCCTTTTTCCGGGTCCATTTTAGCAATGGCAGCAACGGTAAAACGATGGAAAATACCCATGTCCTTTAATACGTCAACAGCCACATTCAACTGGCCCTTGCCTCCGTCCAGAAGAAGGAGGTCAGGAAGATCTCCCTCCAGCTTGTCCGGAGCAAAGCGTCTTCTCAGGGTCTCATCCATATAGGCATAGTCATCCTGTTCCGGAACATGGCGAATCCGATACCTCCGGTACAGACTCCGATCCGCTTTACCATTCACAAAAACGACCATTCCCGTAACGGGGTTTTTACCTGATATATTGGCATTATCGAAGCACTCGATACGCCGGGGAGGAACGGTCATTCCGAGCCGTACCCCGAGGCGCTGCAGAACGGCTTCATCTCCCTGTTGCAAGGCCACTCGTTCTTCCAGTTCCTTTTCAGCATTACTTTGCGCCCATTCCAGCATACGGACTTTTTCACCACGCAGGGGTTTGATGATACGCAGTCTTGAACCTCCTCCGGTACTCAGTTCCTCTGTCAGAAGATCCCTGTCCTCGATTTCTTCCGGAATGAGGATCTCGCGGGGCAAGTAAGGCATATCCGCATAGTACTGACGGATAAAGGAGCTGACCTGGTCAGCAGGGCTGGCAAGGGTTTCCCGGAACGGGAAATGGCGCGTATGCACAAGAAGACCAGCCCGAACCTGTAGCAAGGTGAAAAGACTCATTCCCGGTTTTTCCGCCCGTGCCAGAATATCCCGGTCTACCATATCCGTTCCCACCACCACCTGACGCTTGATGGTTTTTTCCAGAGCAAACAGCTTATCCCGTATTTCCGCAGCCCTTTCAAAATCCTGTACAGCTGCCGCTTCTTTCATCTGTTTACGCAAGCGTGCTGCCAGAATCGGTGCTTTGCCTAACAGCACCCAAATGGCTTCTTTCACATTTTTTGCATAAACCTGCGGATCCGGAGGGTGACAGCAAACGCCGAGACAGACTCCCATCTGATAATTCAGACAGGGTCGGGTACGATTGCGCATGGCCGAATCTTTACATGTACGGAGGCGAAAGGTCCGGTTCACAAGTTTCAGGGTCTCCCGTACCGCACTGCCCGAAGAAAAAGGGCCGAAGTAGCGGGCATGATCCTTTTTCATTCTGCGTACTATGGTAAGACCTGGGTAGGGGTGAGAGACGTCCAGTCTCAGAAAAGGATACTGTTTGTCATCCTTCAGGATGATATTATACCGGGGGCGATACTGCTTGATCAGAGTGGATTCGAGCAGCAGTGCTTCATTCTCGCTCTCCGTAAGGATGGTATCAAAATCAGTTATTTTACGGACAAGAACCCCGGTTTTTACGGGATGCTGATCCATGCGCTGAAAATAGGATGCCAGCCTACGTTTCAGGTTTTTCGCCTTTCCCACATAGAGAATCCGTTTGTCCGTATCCTTCATGAGATAGACACCCGGACCGGTAGCCACGCGGTCCAGCTTCTCACGGATCTGCCAGGAAGGGCTGTCTGCTTCGGTACTTTGACTTTCATCCATGGGCTAAAGCTTCCTATACATCCTGAATCCCCTTCAGCTCCCGGATTCTGTCCCGCAGTCTGGCAGCCCTTTCAAAGGCCAGCTCTTCGGAAGCTGCCTGCATTTCCGCCTCCATGCCTGCAATGACAGCGGCAAGGTCAGCCCCTTTTCTGCCTGCTTCAAAAGGAAGTTCTTTTTCCGCTACTGCGGCCATATCCGGATTATCTTCATCGGCCACACCAAAAATCAGTAAGGATCCAATGGCCTTGGAAATGGTTTTCGGTGTAATGCCATTGGCTTCGTTGAAAGCCAGCTGGATGGCTCGGCGTCTTTGGGTTTCCTCAATGCATTTTTCCATGGAGCGAGTCCGGTGATCCGCATACATAATCACCTTGCCCAAGGCATTGCGGGCTGCTCTGCCGCAGGTCTGAATGAGAGATCGGGCTGAACGCAGGAAGCCTTCCTTATCCGCATCCAGAATAGCCACCAGAGCCACTTCCGGTATATCCAGTCCTTCCCGAAGAAGGTTGATCCCCACCAGAACATCAAAACGATCCATTCGAAGATCTTGAATAATTTCAATTCTCTCAAGGGTAGAAATATCGGAGTGAAGATAGCGGACACGCAGGCCCATCTCCGTATAATAATCCGTCAGATCCTCGGACATACGCTTGGTCAGGGTCGTGACAAGGACCTTCGCTCCCCGTTGCAGGCAGTCCCGGATTTCATCATACAGATCATCCACCTGATGGGCTGCGGGGCGAACCTCAATCAGGGGATCTACCAGTCCCGTTGGACGGACAATCTGTTCCACCACTCTTCCATCGGATTTTGCCATTTCATAGTCTGCGGGAGTGGCGGAAACATAAATTACCCGTTCAGCCTTCTGTTCAAACTCATGGAACTTCAAAGGCCGGTTATCCAGAGCCGATGGAAGCCGGAAACCGAAATTTACCAGGGTCTCCTTACGGGAACGATCTCCCTTATACATGCCTCCTACCTGAGGTACGGCTATGTGAGACTCATCAAAAAAAATCAGCATATCATCGGGAAAATAATCAAAAAGGGTAGGCGGCGGTTCACCCGCATTGCGCCCTGTCAGATGACGGGAATAATTTTCTATCCCATTGCAGTAGCCGATTTCACAGAGCATTTCCAGGTCGTAGAGGGTTCTTTCTTCAATTCGCTGGGCTTCGATCAACTTGTTTTCATGGCGAAAAAATTCAATCCGATCCTTCAGCTCCCCTTCAATAGCCTTCATGGCTCGTTTGCGGGTGGTTTTTTCTGTCACATAATGGCTGCCTGGGAAAATGGCCGTCTTTTTCATCTTCCGAAGTATTTCACCACGTAGGGGGTCAATTTCTGAAAGCCCTTCAATCTCGTCTCCGAAAAATTCCACTCTGACAGCCCGGTCTTCCTCATAGGCAGGAAAAATTTCCACCCTGTCTCCCCTGACCCGGAAGGTACCCCTGTGGAAATCAAGATCACTGCGGGAATACTGCATGGCCGTCAGATCCCGGAGGAGGCGATCCCGGCCCTTTTCCTCACCAACACTCAGCTCAACCCGTAATGCCAGATAATCTTCCGGAGCACCGAGACCATAAATGCAGGAGACACTGGCTACTACAATGACATCCCTCCGGGTTAATACGGAACGGGTGGCAGAATGGCGCATTTTATCGATCATCTCATTGATGGCCGAGTCCTTGGCAATATAGGTATCGCTGGATGGAATATAGGCTTCCGGCTGGTAATAATCATAATAGCTGACAAAATATTCTACCGCATTGTGAGGAAAAAGCTGTCTGAACTCATTAAAGAGCTGCGCTGCTAGAGTTTTGTTGGGCGCAATGATCAGGGCGGGTCGACCGATACGGGCGATAACATGGGCCATGGTAAAGGTTTTGCCCGACCCGGTAACACCCAGTAAAACCTGGTGGGCGGCCTGTTCTTCTATCCCCTTCACCAAAACGTCAATGGCTGCAGGCTGATCTCCCTTGGGTTCAAAAGTAGAAACAAGCCGAAATTCACTGTCTCCGTAATCTGCTGCCTCTGCCTTTTTCATTCCAATCGCCACAAGGTCCCTTCCGGCTTATCCTCAAGAACCACGCCCATGTCCAACAGCTGCTGACGCACAGCATCGGCCTTATGGAAGTCCTTATGCTTCCGCGCTTCTGTTCTTTCCCGAACCAGCGCATCTATCTCAGAGGCATCAAGGCCCGTGGAAGAAAGGGCATTTTTTTTCTTGGTCTCAAAATAAACAGATGCTTCTTCATTCCCCAGTCCGAAAACATCTGCCATGGAGTAGCAATCTGCTATCAGGGCAGCCGCCTGCCTGTTAGATTTCGGGCTGCCTTCATCCATCAGCCGGTTTGCGGAACGGATGGCATCGTACATCAGCCCCATGGCTTTTGCCGTATTAAAATCGTCATCCATGGCTGCGCAGAAAGACTGCCACAATTCTCCCCGGCCATCCGGTAGAGTCAGATTGGACGCATGGGCCCTCAGAAAAAGGGCATAGAGTTTATCGAGGTTTTGAGCCGCCTCATCCAGGTACTGGTCCGTAAAATCAATGGGACTTCGGTAATGACTGGATAGGAGAAAAAGCCGGACGCTTTCCGGATGCCAGGTTTCAATCACATCCCTGACCCGAAGAAAGTTACCAAGGGATTTAGACATTTTTTCCTGATTGATATTCACAAAACCATTGTGTACCCAATAGCTTGCAAATGGCTGCCCCGTGGCTGCCTCGCTCTGGGCAATCTCGTTTTCATGATGGGGAAAAATAAGGTCCTTACCTCCGCCATGAATATCAAAAGAAGCACCCAGCAGAACGCAGCTCATGGCTGTACACTCAATGTGCCATCCCGGACGGCCCGGTCCCCAGGGGCTCTGCCAGAAGGGTTCATCCGGCTTGGCGGCCTTCCAGAGGGCAAAATCGTGGGGATTTTTTTTACGGGTATCCACGGCAATACGGGAACCCGCTTCCATATCCTCCAGTTTTCGTCCGGATAGTTTTCCGTAGTCCGCAAAGGTTTCCACGGAAAAGTACACGTCACCGTCCACGGGATAGGCATGGCCTTTTTCGATCAGCAGAGTCACAACATCAATAATGTCCGACATATGTGCCGTGGCTCTGGGCTCAAGATCCGGTCTCAGGACATGAAGACGGTCCATGTCTTCATGGAAAGCCCGTATAAACGTTTCGGAAACGGTGGCGGAATCCGATCCCGTTTCATTGGCTTTCTGAATAATCTTGTCGTCCACATCCGTAAAATTGCGGACATAGGTAACCTCATATCCTTTCACGCGGAAATACCGTACCACCACATCAAAAAAAATGACGGAACGGGCATGGCCGATATGGCTGTAGTCATAAACAGTCGGGCCACATACATAGAGACGCACCCTGCCCTTTTCCATGGGCGTGAAAATTTCTTTTTTCCGGTGCAGGGTATTGTATATGCGTAAGCTCATAAAAACTCTTTCTCCGGCGGATTTGGTAATCAAAAGCCATCTTCAGCTTTTGTGGAAGCCGTATTATAATCATTTCAGTCTGCCTTGCAAACCATCCTTTCCACTTCGCGCCAGAGAAGAACCATGGCCGTAGCGGCCATACCTTCCTTTCTACCAATGGCATCAAGGCCCTCGGTTGTCGTTGCTTTAATATTGATTCTGTCCGGATGAAGACCAAGGGCTTTCGCCAGATTGCGCTTCATCTTTATTTTATGGGGAGAAATTTTAGGTTCCTGGGCAAAAAGAATGGCATCAATATTGATAATACGGAACTTTTTCCTGAAAAGAAGATTTCCTGTCTGTTCAAGAAGCTCCATGCTGCAGACATTTTCATAAGCCGGGTCGGAATCGGGAAACAGTTCACCTATATCTCCCAGTCCCGCAGCGCCCAGCAAGGCGTCACATATGGCATGGGTCAGCACATCGGCATCGGAATGGCCCAGCAGGCCAAGGGGGTAATCCAGGTGTTCACCACCGAGAATCAGGGGGCGTCCAGCGACAAAACGGTGAGTATCATGACCAATTCCTGTTCGGAAATTCATCGGGTGCATACATTTCTCCATATACAGGGTTAGAGTTCCTGCTACGGAGGTAGCTTATACCTTTCCTGTGACAGGGCGTAAAGACGGAATAAATGAATTATACTGTAGGGTATGCCGGAAAGTACCGATCAGAGACTCTCTGAGAGCAGAAGCAAAAAAAAGCAGGAAAGCAGCAATCAATGCACGGTGTGGGTTTCGATACTCATGGAAAATTCGTTCTGCAGAAGGACCATAAGGAGTTCAAGAGATACGGTGTCCATGATGTGGGGATGCCATCCTATGCGGGTCAGGGCATCGTTGATTCCCGCAAGGGTAAACGCACCACCTCCCCGAAGGATATTGTATACATCCTTCACAAGGCGGTGCACATCTCCGGGTTCCAGCCCCTGGCCAGTCAGGCGCATGAGGAGGGTGGCACAAATGTCAGCAGAATTGGCAACAGCAGGAGAAATCACAGGCAACCTCCCTTCGGTAATATGGCCACTCTATCGCGGCACTCGGTTTGAAACGCTGTTTATTCAAAAAAACATTTCATGCTCTATGGTTTCATATTTCAGAAGTGTTCCAGGATGTCCATAGGGAAACAACTTTATTTTCCCGGGATATTTTCCCGTTTCGCATCGAGCACAGGGGAAAAAGAATGGTTTCAAATGCAGCATGAAGACATGACCGCTGCAGAAACCGGCACACAAAAGCAGAAAAAACACAAATGATCAAGATTTAATATTGAAAAGGCAGCCAGTTGTGTTACATCAAATGCACATTGTGCAATACCAATGACTGCTGCGACTGTTCTCCCTCCCCGGGGAAAGCAATGGTATCTGGACTTTTTTCCCGGGGCCTGGATCTGAATAGCAACAAATGGGGAGTTTTTTTTGAAAGAAAATATTCGTATTCTGATCATTGATGACCATCCTCTTTTCAGAGAGGGGCTTAAATCCATTATAGTAAAAAACAAGGCTTTTGAGCTTGTCGGCGAAGCCGGTTCTGGCAAGGACGGATTGCGCATGGCAAGGGAACTGAAGCCTGATCTGGTTATTGTCGATATATCCCTGCCCGACATTAACGGTATTCAACTCACCCGAGATCTGACAGCAGCCTCCCTTTCCCTCCGTATTATTATCGTATCCATGCATGCCAAAATTGATTATATCGCAGAGGCCTTTCAGGCTGGAGCCATTGGCTATATAGCAAAAGATTCCGCATCGGATCGTCTGCTTCAGGGTATTGAAACAGCCATGCGGGGGGATTATTACCTCGACAGCGCGATTTCCCATCAGGTGGTGGAAAAACTGATGCAGTTTCCCGTCAAAGAAGCCAAAATTACCGATTCTGAATACGGTTCCCTCACTCCAAGAGAACAGGAAGTCATGCGGCTTCTGGCCGAGGGGAGCAGTCCAAGAGATATTGGGGACCGCCTTTATATCAGCCCGAAAACCGTGGAGAATCACCGGGCCAACATAATGAAAAAACTGAATGTCCACTCCACAATGGATTTAGTTCGTTATGCGGCCCGCCTGGGCCTGATTGACGTGGATCTCTGGAAGGAATAGGCTGTAATCATAGATTTTTATCATGCATTTTCCCTACCCCGTAATCCCTTCTCCGCATAAATTTTTCCGCTGGCGGACCGATCAGCTGCATTTCCGGGTCAGCGGCAAGAACATCCATGGCAATCTGCATTTCTTTTGTACAGCCCGTAGAATACGTAGCATCCTTACCTACCCACTCCGGAGGTACTTTTTCACCTAAAATGGTGAAGGTTTCGGCTATGTCCTCGTAGGTCTGAAACCGCCAGATGTCAATATATCCACAACGCTGTACAATTTCCCACATATACATGAGATCATCGGCGTCCATGCCGGGCTCGTAATACTGTGACGGATTGATGATAAAGGTGCGGGCAAAACGACTGCGGAGATAATCAATAAAAACTGTCATAATGCGCTTGGCTTCATCAATTTTACCGGGTATGGAACCGATAATCCCGCTGTAAAACATCACAGCCATGCCGTTTTCACGGGCTTTTTTCATCTGGGCAATGATTTTTTTCGCTTTGCGCTCCAGATCAAAGTGGGAAAATCGGATGACATCAGGATGGGCTGGCTTATGGAGAATCTCAACGCTCCCGTCTTCCTGGGTCGATATATTGAAAACGGGTCTTGTAAACTCAAAGCGGGTATCAAAAAAACGACGTTTCTGCTCTGCCCCCCTGGAAATAACCGCATCCGTTTCTTTAAAAACCCTGGCAAAGGTAGTGCAGGCCAGCAGAAGGTTGACATTTTCCCGGGTACCATCGGAAATGACAACAATATTTTCTTCTTTTCGTAAAATTTCAACCAGGGCATTTTTGCTGATCTCCGGGTCGGCCACGATGCGGGCACCATCCAAGGCCTCCTGCAGAGTACTGTCTTCCATCACATCCGCAAAATCCACCTTGGTAAAAATCGGTTCGCCTTTAAAACTGACCACAATTTTATGACCCAGACGGGCAAGATATCGAATAATTTTCAGATCCATCAGAACCTCTCCGGCTTCATCCGCCAGCCAGAGAATTTTTTTTCGCTCCTCACCGTCAGAACAGCGAAAGGGTTCTCCCCGAATTCCCAGAAAACAGAAAAGAGCCTCCACATCCCCTCTGAGACTTTGGGAAAAAATATCAAGAAAGGCATGGCAATCCGGCAGCAAGTCCCCACTGTTCAGCCATAAATCCTTTGCCCCCGTGAGGAGAAAGAGCCGTTGCAGTTCCAGTGTGTTCAGGTTGTCACGGATTTTGCCAAGGGAAACCGGCACTTTTTTCATGGAAGAAAGATCAACATAGTCAAAGGCATCTCGAAAGGCCTGGGACTTCAGAGCTTGAGCTGCTTTGTCATTGCGCTGTCGTTTTTCGTGCAGATAGGGATCAACGATATTGGTCTGGTTGAGAAAAATCCGGAAGAGACGTTTTTCCAGACGGGAGGGAATCATCAGTTCATCACGGGTTTCATGGCGAAACTTAATCTGAAGGAGGGCTTTGAGAAATTCTCTGTCTGATTCATTTTCAATGAAGACATCCACCACTTCCAGTATCCGATCCAGCACCTCACGGTAACGCTGTTGCAAAAAAACGGACTGCTGTTTGCCCATGATAGCCTGATACATCTCCTCAGAGCAGGGGTAGTAACGCTGATCCGGGAGAAGGTGGACCATGAACCCGACCTGTTCCGGCGCGGCCACTTCTTCCGGATAGGCAGCATGATCCAAGTGATTTTCAATGTAAAAGGCTGCTTCCCACGCCTTTTTTTCTCCGCTTTCTACGGCATCTACGTTATTTTGCCTGTTTGGAGGAATCATCGGGAATTACCTATAGACTTTTGGGTTGAGTGGATGGAGAAAAGGCTGCAATCATGGATGTCCCCGCCACATAAACGGCCATGGCGCAGACCACACTGTTCAGAGGTGCTATACCGGGAATATAGCGGGCAGCCAGAACACCCGCTGTCCAAGCCAGAACAGCTACGGGCCGGATAGTGACAAAGGAGCTTTTTTCGAGCCTTTCGTAGCTCGCTTTTCTTACCATATAATAATCTGCAATGAGAACCCCACCTATGGCGGGCAGCATGGTATTCAGAAACGACAGCCAGCCAACAAAATTATTGTAAAGATAAAGAGCCATGAGAGTACCCACGGCTCCATTGATCAGAACAAGTATTTTTTTGGGCCAACGGGTGATATTGGATAAACCCAGCCCTGAAGCATAAAGGGCATTGTCATTGGTCGTCCAGATATTGAGGCCAAGGATTACCATCGCCCAGACAATCATTCCCTGCTGCATCAGCACATCGGCTATGTCGGCTTGCTGGTAGAAGGCCGCACCAACGGCTCCGAAAAGAAACATCAGGCTGTTGCCAAGAAAAAAAGCGATCAGGGTTGTGATCACAGCTATTTTGGTTGATCGGGCAAAACGGGTGAAGTCCGGTGTCAGGGTTCCTCCGCTGATAAAAGAAGCCACACAGATTCCAATGGCCGCAAAAAGAGTCATGGGTTCGGCAGGCACGAGTCCCAGCCATCCTTCCATGCCACCGAAATCCGTAAAGGCTTTTCCAACGGAAAAAAAGCCGAGGACGGCAATGGCCGGCACGGCCACGAAGCTCAAAACTGTCAGCGCACGCATGCCAAACCATGCGGTAAAGGTCATAATCATGCCGGAAACAAGAATAATGAGATGAAGATTCCACCCCGTCACTTTCTGGACAGGAAGGGCAAACATGGCAACCCCTACCCCAAACCATCCGACCTGAGTGACGGCAAGCAGAAAGGACGGCAGAAAGGAACCTTTTTCTCCAAAAGAATAACGGGCAAGAAGGTGGGTGGATAGCCCCGTGCGGGCGGCAATGGCAGCCAGCAGGGCAGTATAGGCTCCGAGAAGGAGGTTGCCCGTCATCACGGCAAGAAAAAACTCCCATGCGCCAAGGCCTGTGCCCAGCTTTCCTCCAGCCCACATGCTGGCGGAAAAAAAGGTGAAGCCCATCATGACCACAAGCATGGACCAGAAGCCTTTCCTGTGGGAATCGGCCACATGGGCGAGGGCAAAATCGTTATCTTTCTGCATAGGATTTTCCATGGACTCTTCCATATTTTCGCATTATCTGAATGGCATGCCTGTCAGGGCCAGCCCCCGCAGTCAGCCTATAAGGCTTCCATACGCCTCATCTCTTCACGGCACAAAGAAACAATATCAACATTCCCAAAAGGTTCCGCATCCAGCCCTGGAAAGCGTTCTTCCAGAAAATCATTGAACGTTTTTCCGGATTGGGCAAGGTTCAGACAGGCTTTCCAGTATCCCTTCACGTCTTCCACATATTCTGGCGTCCAGAAAGCTCTGGATCCGGCATCATAAATAGCGCAGCGCTGAAGCGGAAAGGCCGGATGCTCATACTGGGAAGCAATAAATTCAGGGGCCATCTGAGCCTGCCACCGCAAAAGATCCGTTCCTGTCAGCTTGATGGAAAGAGGCGTTTCGGCCGAAGGGACCGTAAACCGGCCTTCCAGATAGATAAGCGTGGTTTTTTCATAATCTTGAAACCGGTCACGACACATGCGGTGGGTTTTTTCCAGAATTTCCTCCGCACGCACGCCGCCAAAGGTAAAAAACAAAATGGAACGGAGACAGGTCCCCTGCTTGATGGCTTCCTGAATGAGAGCCTGCATGGCATGTTCAAGGCTCGTTCCCGTGGCAACCACATCTCCGATCACAATGCTGGCAACCCTGGGCATGTACACCTTGCTGTATTCACTTTCAATAATATGCCAATGCTCAGGGTCATCATCCACCCTCGCCCGCTGGGCACTAATGAAAGAAGCACCATGGCGATTCCATCCGAAGGCAGAAAAAAGGGCCTCTCTGAGTCCAAAATTCAGCCCGCCACGGAGGATATGGAGAACCAGTGTTTCATTTTCCTCAATGCGGAGTTCCTTTTGAGCCTGTAAAGCCGTGAGAATGCGGGAACAGGCTTTTTCCAGGTTGCGGGTATATCGGATTCCCATGACAGCCGTATCATTGCAGATGGATCGGGTTTCAGGAGTGGATGCAATCAGTTTCTGAAAGCCGGTACTCTGCTCCGCTTCCAGGGGATACAATACACAGTCCGGCAATTCACTCTTGGGGTAACTCATGGATTTCTCCTTGGCAAGACACAAAAAAACCCGCAAAGGCGGGATGATTAACCATCTGTCCGGGCTTTGCCCGAAAAACTTATGTCTTTTAATGGGAGGAAACTTCACTGTCAAGCCCTGCCATTTGTTTTGAAAGCACATAGAAGGAACACCTTCCGTACAGTTTAGCTTTGGCAATGACCGCAGCTGCCTGACAAAGGAACCCAGGCCATTTTTCTTCGTCACTCCAGTTACAACCAACCACGTGCAACATCCGGAACCTGCCTGTGCCGGAAACACCCTATGCCAGAGACCTCACAACAAACACACAAAAAGACATTGCTGAAAGTAACAGATACATTGCACTAAAAAGGGTACCCATGATCCAGATTTTTTTACCCTATTCCGGTCAGCCTCATGGCCCCGTCCGATAAATTGATGCCCTCGTCAGTTCTCATTTTAAGGAGTTTTACCGAAAGTCGTCTTATACCCCCCCTGACGTTTGCCATGGGGAGGTTCCGTTCAAAAATATCCGTATGGTGGGTTTGTGAGGCGGACGGTTTTCTGGTTTTTGCCAGTCCATCATACATTTTTTTTCACCGATTCCCGTCAATCCAATTGAGCAGCCTGTTCGTTTCGTCGCCATTGGTGGCATGACGGTTGTAGGTAAGGCTTGATCTTTCCGACAAAACTGGTATGACCTCTTACCAGACATCGTCATACAACAATCATGGTCACAGACAGGGAAACAGTGCAGGTTCGATGCATGGAACCCAAAAAGGTTTGTTTTCATGGCAGATGAAATCAAAGGCTGGCACAGGGCACGTCTTTCTGCTTTTTTCCTCGGCAGGATACATTTTCAGCTCCGCATCCATGGGGTGACGATCGGCTGGTAAACAGCAGAATCCATTACGCGTCTCCTCTACCCCAGGCAACCTGCATCCAGGGAGGTTCATGGTGCCCATCGCAGCATCCCTTCATACAAAGCATACCATTTTGCATAACATCCTTTCCGGGTCATGGCCAGCAGGCACTCCACTCCCTCCCGAACGGGAGCTGGCAACCATTCTGGAAGTTACCCGACCAACACTCAGAGAAATTCTGAAGTTTCTCGAATATCAGGGGTGGATCACCATTCGTCATGGAAAAAGTTCCGTAGTTAATGATATCTGGGAAAAAGGTGGACTGGGCATCCTCAGCACCCTTGCCCGCTATCCTGACTTTATCCCCCTTTCCCTGATTACGGAACTTCTTGAACTGCGCAGGCAGATTCTGCCACCCTGTGCCCGTATCGCAGCCCAGCGTTCCCCCAAATGCCTGGACATCCTTCTTTCCACCGAGGCACTTCCTTCGGATGGCCCCAAAACCTTTTCTGAATTTGACTGGAAAATTCAGGAAATCCTGATCCGTGCTTCCGGGAAACGCACAACCCTTCTGGTCTACAATGACTTCAGGGATCTGTTCCGCACTGGAGGCACCCTTTATTTCGAAGCCCCTGATATCCGGAACCAGTCCTTGCGGTATTATGCAACATTACGATCCCTGTTCCCTCACGACCCGGAGGCTGTGGAAAAATGCGTATCGGCCGCCATGGAGAATAGCCTTCTCTACTGGCAGACCCTCTTCCCCTCTAACACTCCGGTACCCGATTTCGACACAGCCGAAATCAAAGACCCGAATTTTGTCCCATGAGGAAATTCATGAAAAGCTATGATCTGATCATAATAGGTGGCGGCATTACCGGAGCCGGAATTTTCAGGGAAGCAGCCGCATCCGGTCATTCCGTCCTGTTGCTGGAACGGCATGACTTCTGCTCAGGCACATCCAGCCGCTCTTCCAAACTGGTACACGGCGGACTTCGTTACCTCCGGCAGGGTGCTCTCCACCTTACAATGGATTCCGTCCGCCACAGGGAACGACTGCTGAGGGAACTTCCCGGACTGGTCACCCCCCTTTCCTTCGTGATGCCAGTTTATCAAGATACCGGACCATCCGCTCTGCAGATGAAAACAGGACTCTTTCTCTATGATCTCATGGCAGGCAAAAGCAGACACCGATTCCTGCTACCCAGCGAGCTCAGTGCTACCTTTCCACAAATGAACCCTCTTTGGCTCAAAGGCGGTTTTCTGTTTGAAGATGCCCAGGTGGATGATGCCGCTCTGGTCCTGAGGCTGATACGGGAAGGCTGCCTGTACCCCGGGGCAGAAGCGCTGAACTACACAGAAGTAACGGGACTTGTCCGCAGACCTGACGGTCGTGTGACAGGTGTCCGTACCCGGGACGGGGAAATTGGAGAAAACAACGCATACGGGAGTGCGCTGGTCATCAATGCCACGGGAGCCGATGCTGCCCTGATTCATCCTCTTCCTTCCAGAAAACAGCATATGCGTCCTTTGAGAGGCAGTCATCTTGTTTTTCCGGCAAGCCTCCTGCCCCTCAGAACAGCTGTCAGCTTTCTCCATCCGGAAGATCACAGGCCCGTATTTTTACTTCCGTGGGAAGGAGTCCTGCTGCTGGGGACAACGGACAGGGATGCCCATGCCAGTGATATGCATACGCCCCGCATCCGATCGGAAGAAATCAGCTACCTGCTCACAGCCGTCCAGCGTGTCTTTCCCGGCATTGCTTTCCATCGGGACAGCATTCTGAGCACCTTTTCCGGAATACGCCCTGTCCTTTCAATGGACAGAGATCGTTCTCCTTCCGATGAGTCAAGAGAACATATTACATGGCAGTCTCCGGGGTTAATCAGCGTAACAGGAGGAAAACTGACCACCTTTCGAAAGCTGGCCAGAGATACCCTGAAGCTGGCCTGCCGACAAAAAAAAATGAAGCTCCCGGACTTCCGTACGCCTGTGGTGAATACACGGCATCTCCCCTGCCCTCCTCTTCTGAATCCGGCTTGCTGGCAGCGCCTATGCGGACGATACGGAGAGGATATTCTCAAAATAAATTTCCGTAATCAAAGCATGGTCCAGCCCATTACAGGCACCCACCATATCCGGGCTGAAATTCTCCTTGCCGCCGCAGACAGCAGTGTACGCCACCTGGACGATCTGCTCCTGCGACGACTGCGCCTGGGAATTCTTCTAAAAAATGGGGCCATGGGTCTGATCCCGGAAATTCGCGAACTGGCCAGCAGTGAACTGGGATGGTCCGATGATAAGTGGAACAATGAAATTATCCGCTATGGTGCCATATGGCAAAAAGAACACTGTCCAAACGGAAATCTGCCATGAATGAAGTACTTCTTGCCATTGACTGCGGCACCCAGAGCCTCCGTGCCCATCTTTTTTCCACTGAGGGCCGCTTGCTTGCCAGTGAAAGACGGTGTTATGAGCCCTACCACAGTCCCAAACCCGGATGGGCGGAGCAGGATGCGGATCTGTTTTGGGACAGTCTTTGCCAAGTCTGCACTTCCCTGAAAGAAAAAGAGCCGAACGCTTTTTCAAAGATCAGCGGTTTGGGGGTAACGACCCAGCGGGCAACCATGGTCTGCCTTGACGGAGACGGCAATCCCCTTCGCCCTTCCATTACCTGGCTGGACCAGCGCAAGGCTCAGCCCCTGTGGAAGCCCGGCATTCTTACCCCTTTTCTGCATCTTGCCGGTGCGGCCCGTCTGATTCATAAAGCTCAGACCGATGCCAAAGGCAACTGGGTCCAACAGAATGAGCCGGAGATCTGGAAGCAAACAGCTTGCTACGTACAGGTTTCAGGCTTTCTGAACCACCGACTTACCGGGCGTTTTGCTGATTCCAGAGCCTCTCAGATAGGCCATCTGCCCTTTGATTATCGAAGGCAGAAGTGGAGCGGCCCTTGGTCCGTCAGTCACCGGATATTCCCCGTTGATCCCAGCAAACTCCCGGAATTATTGAACCCTGGAGAGACACTTGGCCGTGTAACCCAAAAAGCCTCCGCCGCTACCGGTATTCGTGCCGGGACACCGGTCATTGCCTGCGGTTCGGACAAAGGCTGCGAAACCCTTGGGGCCGGGGTGTCCGGTCCTACCATGGCCAGCCTCAGCTTCGGTACCACCGCTACGGTTCAGACAACCACCCCCCGGTATTTTGAACCCCTCCGTTTCATGCCTGCCTATCCGGCCCCCATTCCCGGCCACTACAATCCGGAAGTAGAAATTTTCAGGGGCTACTGGATGATCGCCTGGTTCAAGAATGAGTTCGGTCATCCGGAAATACAGGAAGCAGAAAAATGCTCCATGGCTGCAGAGATTCTGCTGGATCGCCTCCTGGCCCGTACGCCTCCCGGGGCCATGGGCCTCATACTGCAACCGTTCTGGAGCCCCGGCCTGCATCACCCAGATGCCAAAGGCAGCCTCATCGGGTTTGGCGATGTGCACACCCGTGCCCATGTGTACAGATCTGTCATTGAAGGGCTGGCTTACGGGCTTCTGGATGGTCTTCATCGCATAGAAAAAAAAGGAGGGTCTGGCATTCAGACCCTTGCCGTATCCGGAGGCGCATCCCAGAGTGATGCCATCTGCCAGATTTCTGCCGACATTTTCAACCGGCCCCTGATCCGTGGGGAAACCAGTGAAACCTCAGGCCTGGGAGCCGCCCTGGTAACAGCTGTTGGGCTGGGTATCCATCCGGACTTTTCTACCGCCCTTTCCCGCATGGTCAGAGTTCAGGGCCATTTTCTTCCGGACCCTGACAATGTAAAACTCTACCACAGGCTGTATACGGAAGTGTATCAGCGCATGTACACGGCACTGGCACCGCTTTACCGTAAAATCAGGGATATCACAGGATATCCTGAGGACTCACATTTCCATTAAAAAGGAACCACCCATGAAAATTTTTCTGCCCCCATGGATACAAACGCCACCCCCGGAAAAAAGCTATCGTAGTATTTTCAAATGGGGAAATCCTGCTGCCTTTAAGCATCCCAGCCCCAGACTGTTCCGCATGCTGAAACAAAATTTCGGGCTTGATAATGCAGACTTCAGGGAAAGGCAGTTCACGGGTGAAACAAGGGTAGTAGGCATGGACCTGGCACCTCAACTGTCAGAAGATTTTATGAACGCCGTGGAACAGGCTGTGGGGAAGGATCAGGTGGAGAGGGATGTTTACAGCCGTCTCCGGTACAGCACCGGACAAACGACGGAAGAATCCATGGATCTTCGCCAGCATAGGGTCAGAGGACTTACGGATCTGGTGGTCCATCCCCGGCATAGAAATGATGTGCAGGCCCTTGTTACTCTCTGCCATGCCCATGGTGTTCCTCTGTCGGTTTACGGTGGAGGATCTTCCGTTACCCTTGGTCATCGTATGGATAAGGGAGGTATTACACTGGTTATGGGAACTCACATGAACCGCATTCACTCCCTGAATGAAACGGATCTGTGCGTAACCGTAGAGGCCGGCATGATGGGAGCGGAGTACGAAAAGATCCTCAATGAGGCACCTTCCCGCATGGGAGCCGTACGGGCCTATACCGGCGGACATTTCCCCCAGTCCTTTGAGTACAGCAGTGTGGGGGGATGGGTGCTGACTCTGGGGTCCGGTCAGGCCTCTTCCCATTACGGAGATGCAGCCGACCTTCTGCTTGCCGTTGAGATGGTTACGCCCCGGGGAACCATCCGGACCTCTTCCATTGCCGCCACCGCAACAGGACCCAGGATCCAGGATTTTTTCAAGGGCAGCGAAGGTGCTTTCGGAGTGCTGGTCAGTGTCACCATGAAAATTTTCAGATTTATGCCCCAAAATCGACAATCTTTTTCCTTCATCTTCCATGACTGGTCTTGCGCCGTAACCGCCGCACGGGAAATCAGTCAGGCAGACGGTGGCATGCCGGCGGTGTTGCGCATATCAGATGAAGAAGAAACGGATGTGGCTTTGAAACTCTACGGCGTGGAATCCGGCCCACTGGATCACTGGATGCGATGGATGGGATTCAAACCCATGGCCCGTTGCCTGATGCTGGGGACGGCAGAGGGTGAGCGCATTCATGCCCGTGAGGTAGCCGCTATGGTACGGCGTATTGCCAGGCAGCAGGGCGGCATGTCCTTGACAGCTTACCCGGTACGAAAATGGGAGCACAGCCGTTACATGGATCCATATATGCGTGAGGATCTTCTTGATTTTGGCATAATTATCGACACCCTTGAAACGGGAGTCCCATGGTCCAGGCTTCATGAGGTCCATCGGAACGTACGTGCTTTCATCAAGCAGAATCCGGAAATCATCTGCATGTCCCATGCTTCCCATTTTTATCCCCAGGGCACCAATCTCTATTTCATTTTTATTAGTCGGATGATGAATACAGAAGCCTACCGGACTTTTCACAGAACAATTATCCGCAGAATCCTGGATGCAGGCGGCACCCTCTCCCATCATCACGGTGTCGGCCGGATGATGGCCCCTTTCATGGAAGAACAGCTGGGCAAGGAAAGCATGGATCTGCTGAAAGCGGTGAAGCGTCATCTGGACCCGAAGGGAATTATGGGACCGGGCATCATGGGTTTATAAAAAACGCTTCACCGGCTACTTACCTGTGTTTTTTTTCTGGAAAGCGATGCATGAATTCCGTTTCAGCCTCTGCCGTACCCACAAGAATCAGCTCCGTATCCTGCTCTATGATGCTTGAGGGGTGAGGATTGATATCCATATGCTCTCCACGCACCATGGCCACAACACTGCACCCTGTCTGGTTACGAATCTCGCTCTCAAACAGGGACTTGCCCACAAGATTTTTATGGCTTCGGATACGAAAAATATTCAATCCTTCCGTGAGCATCTGAACCTTGCCGGGGCTGAGAAGATTAAAAAGGGTATTCCCTGCAAGAGCGGCATAGGACATGACAAGGTCGGCCCCAGCGGTATGGAGAATCCCCACATTCCGGTCCAGGGTGGCCCGGCTGATAATCTGAATATCGGGACGAAGTTTTCGGCAGTAAAGGGTCAGGTAGATATTCATGTCGTCGGAGTGTGTGGTAATGAAAACCGAAGGTGCTTTTTGAATGCCCGCTTCCATCAGCACATCCAGATCCGCGGCACTGCCCACAACCATATTTTTTTTCCCTGTGGCAACCTTGCTGTTTTTTTCAACAATTTTATAAGCAACACCCCGTGAATCCAGAGTTTCCGCGGCCGCCTGCCCCACCCTTCCGCCACCAAGGATAAGAACGGGATCCGGTGATATCGGCTGTTTTCCCACAAAGTCCTCGTAGGCCAGAACCTGTTCCATGGAACCGGCCAGCACCAGTACCGTCTCCGAGAGAATGGAACTGTCAGGCTTCGGAAGTTTAAAAATTCCCCTTTCCCAGAGTCCTACAACATTCAGTCCCGTGGCTTCACGGATTCCGCAATCTAAAATGGTTTTTCCCACCAGGC
This sequence comes from Desulfobotulus pelophilus, assembly GCF_026155325.1. NCBI lineage: Bacteria > Pseudomonadati > Thermodesulfobacteriota > Desulfobacteria > Desulfobacterales > Desulfobacteraceae > Desulfobotulus > Desulfobotulus pelophilus. The sequence continues at coordinate 60,006 of NZ_JAPFPW010000006.1, forward strand.
GGGACCGCATGACCGGAGCTTCCACAATCATGAGTTTTTCAAAGCGACCGATAATGGCGGACTGAAGACCGGGACCAACAATGCGCCGTGCCAGAAAACCACCCAGCATTTTGCGAAACTGAAAAACCCGGGTTGCTCCGGCAAGTTTCAGGATGTCGACGGATTCATCCTTATCGGAAGTAACAACGATGGGGATATCTTTAGAAAGCTCCCTTACCGTAAAAGCGATATTGGTATTTTTCATGTCATCGGTGAGGGCCAGCAACATGGAGGCCTTTTGAATGTTCAACCTCATGTAGGTATCCGGATCATCGGGATCACCGGCCAGTGCCTTATATCCCTGATCTCGGAGACTTAATGCCTGATTCACATCTGGGACCAGCAGCGCATAATTTCTGTCATATTTAACCAGCCTGGCTATAAAGCTTGTGGCTACGGGTTCAAAGCCAACAATGATAACATGATTTCCCATATCATCCGGAAGACTCTGCCGGGCTCTGGACTGAGTCTGTGCTTCCAGCCATGGAGCGTAAAAAAACTGGATAAAGGTAAAAGGAAGCATGACAAGAAGAAACACCACGCCGGATATCAGTACAACAATGGAAAAAATCCGACCAATGTCACTTTGAAAGGTTATGTCGCCAAAACCAAGAGTAGACATTACGGTGAGCGTCCAGTACACACCCGTGGCCCAGGAATGGGTTTGGCCTTCCATGAGCATAAAAAAATGGAAGATCATACTGTAAAGGGCGATCACACCCGCAAGAATCACAATGAACCGTGATAGCAGGCGTATATTACGACGCGCTGTCCGGTCCTGAAGAAGATACATCAGCTGGGAGGGAAGAAATTTCATGCAACTTCCTTGTTTAGTAGACACTGGAACAGAAAACGGCTAAAAGCCCAAATCCTCGTTGATCAGCACCACATGGATTCGACCTTTGGGGAAACACTTCTCCGTGAGGGTCCAGACATTGCAAATGCGGTCTTCGCTGCTGCAGTTCATACAACGGCTGGCACTGGCACAGGGTGTCTGCTTTCCCAGACGGCGGATATTAACCAGTGCGGCATATCCACGGGTTCGCTCCATGCCTGCGGCCACATCCCTGACAACCTTGTTCCGTCCGGCAAGAATCACCACCTTCCGCGGACCGAAGGTAATGGCTGCCACACGGTTACCGATCATGTCAAGGTTTACCAGAACACCTTTTTCCGTTATGGCATTGGTACCCGTAAAAAACAGGTCGCAGAGAAGGGCCTGCCGTCGTCTTTCCATGGCGGATTCTCTGTCAATGCTCTTATCAAATGTATCCAGAATTTTGATGTCACTACGCTGACGCAGAATATCGTAAAGGCCTGTATCAATAAAGGTGCGCGAACCTCCCCATGCAATGGAGGCAGGATGCATGGCAGGAATCAGCTGTTCTGTAACCAGATTGCATGCTGCCCGTGTATCTCCCACCACATGGGAAACAAAACCATTTTCAGTCAGCTTTTCCGCCAGATCTTCCAGTTTTTTTTTCCAGTATGCATCAATGGCTGTCTGTGTCATCTTTTCCTCCCTGAAATAGTGAAGAACCCTTCACCCAGCCAGCGGCTTCCGGCATACGCCAGCGTGGTTTACTGTCCAGAAAACCTGTTACCTCCCTGCGGAAGACTTCCATTCGATTCAGTTTCCTGAGGCTTTTAAAAAAGCTTGTTCCATTTTCAAAGCTTTCCTGAAAGCAAAGCCACCAACCTTTCATTCTGGAAAGGAGATGGGAATCTCCTGAAAGACGTTTTCCATAGGCATTTTCAAGATCATCATAAAAAGATCTGAACCGGATGAGTTCCGTCTGATCTCCCGAATGAAAAGTTCCCCGCAGGCGTTCTGCTAAAAAGGGATCAGCCAGCAGGCCTCTGCCAAGCATCCACCCCTTCACACCGGGAAATTCTGTGGAAAGAGCCATGAAGTCATCCTTTGACCATATGTCTCCATTATAGATCACCTGATGATTGGAATCACGAAGAAAAGACCGGAAAGCTTCAAGATCCGGCCTGCCTTCATACATCTGAACACCAACCCGTGGATGAAGAATAATCCGTTCAAGGGGATAGCGGTTCAAAACTTCGAGTAAGGCCGTCGTTTCCCGGCTGTCATGACGGCCGAGACGCATTTTTACGGAAACACCAAGGGGAGACAAGGCACAGGCCTCCTCCAGAAACGCATCAATCCTTTCGGGAAAACAGAGAAGACCTGATCCCTTTGTCTTTTTGGCAACCATGGGAAAGGGGCATCCAAGATTCCAGTTAAGTTCTTGAAAGCCAAGATCGGCAAGGCGGCAGGCCAGAGCCACAAAGGCCTGTGAGCTGTTTCCAAGAATCTGGGGTATAACGGGAATGGAGCGCTCCCCTTTCTGTGCTACATCGGCAAGAATTTTTGATGAAAGATCTTTAGCCTGTTGCAGAGAAATGAACGGAGCAACGGCCTCATCCATGCCTGAAAAATGTTTCGCCCATATGTCACGGAAAACAGCATCCGTATAGCCCCTCATGGGAGCCATGATGAACTGGTCCCTTTTATGTTCATGATTCATGATACGGCCTGAAACCCTTTCACTATGTGGCAAGAGAGTGAAAAAAAAGTAACGAGTTGTTCGATAATGAAAAACACTTTTGTACAAACGTGACAAAAAAGCCTCCCAGAGAGGCCCTTCAAGCCTTGGCATTCAGCATAGAGAAACACCTGCATTATTTACAAAAAACTACCCCAAATTCCGTTGCAGGAACCTGGGGCGAGTGCTATCACTGGCAAGATGGTCCATCAGAACACTGCCGGATTTATGAAACCTGTTGGAATCCAATAGTGCGGATTTTCCGGAACAGCGACAGGCTGCCCCGGTAAAGGTCATTCCATCATCCGCCGCAGTCCGTGCACCCATGAACACAGGCAATCCAATCCTTCCCAAAGGAAGGTCGCTTGACACAGTACAACACATTCCGAGGAGGCACCATGGTTCTTTTTAATCCCAAACAGTACAAAGACCGCAATTATCCGGACGCAAGATCTGCAGAAGTAATGAAAAAAACCATCGAGTTCTTTGAGAACAAAGGACTGGCGAAACTTAAGGAGGATTTTCACAGTCGGGAATTCACCTATGATTTTGCGGAATTTGTAAAAAAAGAAAGAATTTTTGAAACCCTTTTCCTGCCCAAAGGTTACGGAGAAGATCCGAATCAGTACTATTCAACCTACCGGATGTTTGAATTCTCTGAAATTCTGGGCTTCTACGGGTCCGCTTACTGGTACATGTTCCATGTATCCACCCTTGGTCTTGATCCCGTACTTCTCGGTGACAACGAGGAAGCCAAGCATAAAGCTGCCGCCAAGCTCAAGGAAAATCCCCTGTGTGCCTTCGGCCTTTCCGAACGCGCCCACGGTGCAGACATCTACTCCAGTGAAGTGAAGCTCTACCCTCAGGCAGACGGGACCTATCTGGCCCAGGGGTCCAAGTATTATATAGGTAACGGCAATCTGGCCGGCACGGTTACGGTATTCGGTAAGATGGCGGACACAGATGACTATGTCTTCTTTGTGGTGGACTCCAGCCATGAAAAATATGAATGCATTCAAAATGTCATCGCCCAGAATCAGATGTATGTGGCTGAATTTGCCCTCCATGATTACCCCATTACGGAAGCGGAAATTCTCTCCCGGGGCCAGAAGGCCTGGGATGACATGCTGAACACCATCAATATCTGCAAGTTCAATATTGGCTCTGCTTCCATCGGAATTTGCGAGCATTCCCTTTACGAAACCCTGAACCATGCCGCCAAACGGAACCTCTTTGGCAAATATGTAACGGAGTTCGCCCATATCCAGCAGCTCTTTTTTGACTCCTGGTGCCGCATTGTGGGTATGAAACTTTTTGGCCTGCGTGCTACGGACTATCTGCGGGCCGCCAATCCCGAAGACCGCCGCTACCTTCTCTTTAATCCACTCATGAAAATGAAAACAGCCATCCAGGGTGAACAGGTCATGGAACTTCTCTGGGACATCCTGGCTGCAAGGGGTTTTGAAAAGGATATGTATTTCGAGCAGGCTGCCGTGGAAATCAAAGGCATGCCCAAGCTGGAAGGCACCAAGCATGTCAACATGGCACTCATTGCCAAGCTTATTCCCAATTACATCTTCAATCCCAAAGGATACCCCGAAATTCCCCGCATGAATGGTGGAGAGAACGATGACTTCCTCTTCCAGCAGGGTCCCACCAAGGGTTACGGCAAAATCCAATTCCATGATTACATGCCAACCTTCAAGGCTCTTTCCCATCTGCCCAACGCCGTAGTCTTTATGGAACAGATTGAGGCTTTCAAGGAATTCCTCATGGGTTCCGGTATGGATCTGATGGAACAGATGAAAAACTTCGATTTCCTTTATGCCCTTGGTGAGTGCTTTGCCATGGTACCCTATGCTCAGCTCATCTGTGAGTCAGCAAAGATCGAAAATATTTCCGATGATATTATGGATTCTCTTTTTGATGTCTTTGTAAGGGACATGTCCCGCTATGCCATGGATCTGGCCATGAAGCAGGCCACCAGTGAAAAACAACAGGAACTCTGTACTAAAATGTATAAAAAACCTGTGGTTAACCTGGATCGTTTCAACCGCATCATCCAGGATGAAATTTACAGTCTGGTGGATGCCTACCATATGAACCCCTGATTTCTGCCCCCTGAATACGGGCAGGCAAATCACCTTTTTTCCGAAGCTCCCCCCATGGGGGGAGCTTTTTTTCTTTCCCCTTCCCAAGCGAGCTGGTAAAAGACCCAGATTCTGTACTTACAGAGGAACAACGACATCGACTCATCCAAGGAGAAACCATGTTAAAAAAATCCGACTACAAAGAAGAGGTGAACGGCCTCTCCGCCTCATTTGAAACCAGCATGGGAAATTTTGAAGTGGAACTTTTTGTCAAAGAAGCCCCGGAAACCGTATGGAATTTTGTCAATCTCGCCGAAGGCCGCCAGAGAACCATCCGTCAGGGGAATTTTTATGACGGCCTCACCTTTCACAGAGTGATCGATGATTTTATGATTCAGGGCGGCTGCCCCATGGGTAACGGCACGGGAGATCCGGGGTACCGGTTTAAAGATGAGTTCAATAAAGAGCTCCGGCACAATGCCCCCGGCATCCTTTCCATGGCCAACGCAGGCCCCGGAACCAATGGCAGCCAGTTTTTCATCACCCTCGCCCCCACTCCCCATCTGAACAACCGCCATACGGTTTTCGGTGTGGTAACAAAGGGACTGGATGTTGTGATGAGTATCGGAAAGGTATCTGTTGACCGGCAGGACAAACCCGTTGAACCCGTAATCCTCCAGAAGGTTACCATTCAGAGGGCCTGATCGGGGAACCGCTGTAAAATAATTTTCACAAACTAAAACAGGACATTCTCCTTGTGCAAGGAGCTGTCCTGTTTCTATTCATCCAGCTTTTACCAAGGGACACCGTTTAACCCAGCTCCCGCTGCACCAGTACCTGAGCTATATTAAAAGCATTGTCCCCCACTTTTTCCAGCTTATTTAAAATATCAACAAAAAGAATACCCATGGCCACACTGCACACGCCCGAGCTTAAGCGATCCATATGATTATTTTTAAACTGAATTTTCATCTGGTCAATAAGATTCTCATCGGCAGTATCCACCCATATGCCAAACTTACCCGTATTATACCCCTCAAAGACATGGCTGCAAAAACGAATGGCCACATCAAAAATTTCTGCCATTTCTTCCCGCGCAGCATCGGAAAAACTCATTTTATCCTGAATCATTTTTTCCGCATAACGGGCAATGGATTCACTGTAGTCCCCAATTTTCTCAATATCATGAATTACGTGCATCATGCTGTTAATATAGCGGGAATTACGCTCTGTCATGGGCGTCTGATACAGCTTGACCAGATAGGTGCCGATCTCTTTTTCCATTCTGTCAACCGAGCTTTCCAGCTCATAGATGCGATTGATCAGCTTATGATCCTGCTCAAACATGGCTTTTCGTGCCATGATCAGCATTTCAAGGGCATAGCCACTCATGCGCTGTACTTCTTTCCTCGCCTGGCGCACGGCCATATCTGGTGTATCAATGAGTTTTTCATCAAGCAGAGTGGCATTGGCATCCGGAATATCCCTGCCGGGAATAATGCGTTCACACAATAGGGCCAAAAAACCGATCATGGGCAGAAAGACTATTATATTAATTATATTGAACAAGGTATGAATATTGGCAATGTGACGGGCTGCATAGGGGTGAAAGCCTTCCGCATTGACAAAAGCAGGATCACCCGGTGTGATCATATCCACAAAACCTGTAAAAAAATTCAATAGAATCAACATATAGCAGACACCAATGGCATTAAAAAGAAAGTGCCCCAAAGCAGCTCTTTTAGCCGTTTTATTAGCACCGATGGCAGCAATGTTGGCCGTAATTGTTGTCCCGATATTTTCACCCATTACAAAGGCTGCGGCAGCATAAAAATCGATAAGACCGGTGCTGGCAAGGGCGATGGTAATACCCATGGTGGCAGAACTGCTCTGTACCAGCATGGTCAAAAGAGCACCGGCAAGGGCGGCCACCAGAGGGTTGACAGAAAAATAAACAAAAGCTTCCCGGAACATTTCACTCTGACGCAGGGGAACAAAACCCTGCGTCATCACCTGAAGGCCAAGAAAAAGGAGGCCAAAACCTACAAGGATCTCTCCCCAATACTGTCTCTTTGGAACTTTTGAAAAAAGACGCAAAAAAACTCCCAGACCGATGGCCGGGAGTGCCAGTGCAGAAATTTTAAATGCAATCAGCTGGGCTGTTACCGTTGTCCCCACATTTGCACCCAGAACCACACTCAATGCCTGGGTAAGATTCATAAGGCCGGCGTTCACAAACCCCACAACCATGACCGAAGTTGCCGAACTGCTCTGAACCATTGCCGTCACAATGATTCCCACAAAAGCACCGATAAAACGGTTTGATGTCAGCTTTTCCAGGATACTGCGCAGAGAGTCTCCTGCCGATTTCTGCAAGCCGTCCGACATCATCCGCATACCGAAAAGAAAAAGCCCCAAACCACCAAGAAGCTGGCAGGTAAAGCCTAGCCAGTCAATTTCGTGCATCCCTTTTCCCCCCCATCCTTACGGACTTCCCTCGTTCGGACGCAAGTTTACCTTTCCAGAGTCAACATCATGGCCCCTGAGGGGCAGGATGTTCCGGATTCTAAAAAAAACAAAACCATCCGGTTCCGCAAGGATTCCTTTATGGTTTTGCAGTCTGTCGGAGTTTTTATACACCACATGACTTTGCTGTCAATGCGAATTCGGACCATGAACCCTCATGCCGGACTTGATTATACTCCTCCAATGGTGTTATGGCCTGCGGAAGAAAAAGGGCTCTGCACAATTACGGCCTTGCGGTGCAGAAAATTTTCCATCAAAAAAAATCGGACAATCCCATGTTTCTACCTGGAATCACATTTTTTGTTGAAAATCCATTTTCACAGACGCGTCATGTAACCCGCCATCTCAAAGAATGCGCTTTTGCCTTTCAGCAGGCTATGGAATGCATCATTTCCAAAAAAACCGATATGGCTCAGCCTTTCAAAGAAGACGTGTTCCGACTTCGTAAGGAAATTCAAAGACTTGAATGCGATGGGGTATTCTCTTTCCGCTTCTTTAAACGCCTGACCATACGCCCGACTCTCTGTTACCGTTATATTCGTGCCCACGCCCGCATTGCTCTCCATATGGAGCAGGTTCTGGAATGGGTACTGGTCCGTGAAGATCCGGTAGAAGATCCTTTGGAAACAGAGCTGTTTCTTTTGGCGGATGCCGCCGGTGAAACCGTGGAAGAGCTGGAAAAACTTTCCTTGTCGGCTGGCAGATGGCTCCAGAAAAAAAATGCTAAAAACAAAAAAAACGTCATTGCAGCCGCTGAGGTAATTCTGGATAAAACTGATAATGCTCAGGTCATTGCACGCAGGACAAAAAGAAAAATTCTGGAAGGAAGTGTCAGTGCCGTTTCAATGGCACACCTTATGGAGCTGGCTGGCCTGATTGAGAGGATTGCCGATGATTCTGATGAAATTGCAAGAATTGTTTTTTTTGTAATCAACAACTCCTGATCCAATTCCATTCTGTTTCCGGTAACACGTACCAACGATCAAGCTGCCCCCTCTTTCAGCGAAGAGAGGGCAGCTTGCAAATTAGCCCTGCCTCTGGAAAGCGGGTTCCACCTTTATCTTGGCTCCGCTTTTTAAACCATTAATCCATTGTCCATACATCCGGTTTTGTTTCTGTCCCCTGAGCTCTGCCTCCATCTCTTTCCGGGCAGCCATAAAAAAGCCTTCATCGGGCAGAACTCTTTCAAGGATACGGAATACGGCAAACCCTTCTTCAAGATTCACAGGTTCATCTGGCATGGTTTTATCATTTTCCAGAGAAAAGACGGCACGGTTCAGAGCAGGAAGGCGGCCAATTTGCGGGATGGGGTCGTTTTTGCCAAAAAGACCTGTTACCGTTAATGGGCTGGCACCTGCTTCGCCCTTCTGTATTAGAGTCAGCACCTCTTCTGCTTTGGCACGTGCCATATCAGAAGCCATCTCTTTACGGATATCAGCCTCGAGGCGGTCTTTCGTTTCTTCAAAGGAAGGGATGCGGGATTCGACTCGCTCTGTTACGGAAATAAGATAGAGGGCATCATCGATCTCCACAAGCTCACTCACCTCGCTATCAGAAAGAGAGAAGGCAGCTTCAGCAAAGGCTCTGCCGTCTGTCACACCCGATGAAGGGCCTCTTCGTCCAAAAAAAGAGGTCGTATGGAGGGGCAGCTCCCAGATTCCGGAGACTTCCCTGAGATCGGCACCGGAAAGAGTAGCGTCATAGGCTGCATCCGCAGCATCATAGACCTTGTGGCGCGCCTTTTCTTCCCGCAGTTCCCGGCGGATACCAGCGGCTACTTCCTCCAAAGGCTTGATGCTTTCCTTCCGTTTTTCATCCACAAGAATAAGGTGCCAGCCGAACCGGGTTTGAACAGGTTCGCTGATTTCACCCTCTTTCAGAGCAAAAGCTGCCGCGGAGAAGGGAGCGACCATGGCTTCTTTGGGGAAAGTGCCTAAACTTCCTCCTTCCGATGCACTGGGACAATGGGAATACTGGCGGGCCATTTCAGAAAAATCTGCTCCGCTAAGAATCTCTTTGCGAATGCGCTCTATGTCTTCCCTTGCGGCACTCAGGCGTTCCGCTTCCGCATCTTCGTCCACCTGAATCAAAATATGACGGGCCGTAATCTTTTCCGGGTCACGGAAACTTTCCAGACGTACCTCATACTCATGGTGGACTTCTTCTTCCTGAACTTCAATTCTGTCAATGAAATCATCCATGGCAAAACGCAAAAAAACCGCTTTCCTCATGGGTTCCGTACGATAGACCTCTTTATGGGTCTCGTAACGTGCCAGTAAAACTTCTTCTGTTACAGGCTCCGGGGTAAAGTCTGCCGGGCGGAACACAGCCGCTTCCATGGCAATTTTTCGGTGGCGGGCATTAAAAAAATCCCGCACCTCCATTTCAGACACATGGATACCTCCGAAGATAAGGTTCTGAAGCTTACCAAGAAGAAGATCTTCCCTTTGCCTGGCTTCAAAAAAAGCAACACCCATACCGCTTCGCTCCAGCAAAGACCGATAAAGAGCCGGATCAAAAGCACCCTTGGACTGAAAGGCTGGAATGGATGCGATGGATGCAGCCACTTCACCATCCGTGACCTGCAGGTTCTGTCTGGCTGCCTCCTGAAGCAAGAGCTCCCGTTCAATCAGACGCTGCAGAGCCTGCTCTTCCACTCGAAAGAGTTCAAGAATTTCGTGAGATACGTTCCCTCCAAACTGCCTTCGGATCTGGTCCACAAGGGACTGATACTCCGCACGGTAAACTTCTATATCGATGACTGTGCCGTTAACAGTGACAACCTTGCTCTGCTGTCCCATGTGATAGGACTCAACGCCCAGAAAAACAAAAACAAGGACGATAATACCCAGAATAAACTTGACCATCCAGGAGGACGCCTTCGCCCGTATCCGTGCCAGCATAGAAGAATCCTTTTCTTTCTAAAAGAAGTGAAGACAATGTAAATGCCATTATAAACTTTATGCACCAATAAAGAAGAATATCGAATTCAGCCGGATTTTCAATATTTTTTTCCGTACAACGGGCCTTCTCATCAAAACTGCTGACCCAGACAGTTTTTCTTCTTTATTTTTTCATTGACATGATCTGCAGTATTTTGTAATTCATCGTCCGTACATGCCGTGGGGTTGTAGCTCAGCTGGGAGAGCGCATGGCTGGCAGCCATGAGGTCAGGGGTTCGAACCCCCTCTGCTCCACCAAATCATACCGTAAAGCCTCTGCTTATGCAGAGGCTTTTTTTTTCAAATTTTTCTCTGAAAAAAATGCTTTTGGGAGAGCATTCTGGTTCATTCTCCGCACTCCAGCACCCAGGCCAGCCATACGGTACCATGTATGGAAACATCGCGTGAAAAAGACAGATTCCGCAATCCTGTTCTGTCCCACAACTCACTCCCCCTTTTTTCCGTCCACAGAAAAAAACACCGGCCATGGCTGTCTTCCGCTATCCCTTCCCCCTCTTTGAGCGAAACATACACTTTTCCTTTGGGCGTAAGGGATGGAAGGGCCAGACCCAGGACATACTGTACTTCATCAGGGGTCAGGTGAACAAGAGAGCCTGAAAAAAGCAGGGCTTCAGCCCTCCGATCTGCCAGGTTCCCATGTTCAAAATCCAGTTCATGCACCGGACAATTCGAATAGCTGCGTGCTATGGCTGCCAGCTCTGGCGATCTTTCGATCCCCTCCGGATGAAAGCCCATCTCTTTCAAGAATTTAAGATCCCGTCCGCACCCACATCCAAAATCAAAAACTCGTGCAGCCGGAGAAAGCTGACGGACAAAGGGCATCAGAAAGGACAACGGGTCTGCAGCCATGGCTTTTCGGGTAAATACGTCTGCCTTTTCCCGATAGTACCGAATGACGGCCGCCTTTTTTTTATCAGGGTTTGATATAAGCACACCCTTCCTCCTGCTGCAACCGGACAAGCTCCAGTATACCTGCTGGAACGGTTCGCATCCCTTCCGGTAATTCCGAAGGATCCATCGCATTGGCTTTCAGGGCATTCTGGCAGGCCACAAAATGAATACCGGCTTCTGCAAGCGCCAACAACCTTTGTGAAAACTCCTGCTTCAGTTCTTTGAACAGCTTTACCCCAGGGCCATTTACCACAAAATGTGCGTTCACATGGGCAGGACCACCTGCGGCACGGATAAGATTTTCAAGGTTCGTCAAACCGATACCAAGTCGTTTTTCTTCAGGATCATCAAGATGTAAAACCACATGGAGTTCTGCCATATTACCTCCTTATTGGATTAACTGTTACCGTGTCAGGCCCCGATTTCCAAGCAGTGCCCATATACTTGCAGAGTAAAAGAAAAACAGAAAAAATCCATCAAAAAGCGACGCTTCTGCCAGTAAAAACATGCTACAATTGAAAAAACATAACCGGCATCCGCCGGAATGCACTCCTGCTGCCACCTTTTTTGAAAGAAAACAAATGGGTTTTCCTCCGTCAGAAAACGAAATATCCCTCTTCCGGGCAGCCCTTCTTGAATGGTTTCACCAGAACAAAAGGGATCTGCCATGGCGCAGAACCCGGGACTCTTATGCCATATGGATTTCAGAGGTCATGCTGCAGCAGACCCGCGTAGCCACGGTCATTCCCTATTTTACCTCATTTATACGCCTATACCCTACCCTTGAGGCCTTGGCCACGGCGGACCCGGAAAGGCTTCTCAAAGCCTGGGAGGGACTCGGCTATTACAGGAGACTCCTGAATGCAAAAAAAACTGCCATTCTCCTCACGGAACGAGGAGAAACCTCACTGCCTGAGAGCAGAAACAGCCTGCTTCAGCTCCCGGGTATAGGAAGCTATATTGCCTCCGCCGTTTGCTCCATAGCCTACGGCCATAGGGACGCTGTGGTGGACGGGAATGTAAAAAGGGTTATGGCGCGACTGTTTACCGATCCGTTTCCTGCTAATGGCTCCAGCCACCGGCATTACCAGCCCTATGCCGACCTGCTGCTGGATCCATTGAATCCCGGAGATGCCAACCAGGCCATCATGGAACTGGGAGCTCTGGTCTGCACACCGGCAAAACCTCAATGCCCTATCTGCCCTGTCTCGTTTTTCTGCAAAGCTTTCGATCAGGGAACAACAGGGCTGTTTCCTGTCCGAAATACAAAAAAGAAAGTGCCACTTTATCATATTGCCTGTGCGGCTGTTGTGGATGTTATGGGAAACATTCTTGTAACCAAACGACCGGATTCGGGTATGTTGCCAGGATTCTGGGAATTTCCCGGCGGAAAATGTGAAAAAGGAGAAAGCAATGAAGTGGCCTGTATCCGGGAAGTTTATGAAGAAACGGGACTGACTGTGACAAACCTGCACCACCTGTGCACCATTGACCATGCCTATAGCCATTTCCGGATCCGTCTGGCCCTTTTTGGCTGCCCTGCACCAGGCTTGGAAGTCCGCCTGACCCACGCGGTTGATTTTCGCTGGATTCCCAGTGCCGAGATGAAAACACTGGCCTTTCCAGCAGCCAATCGCAAATGCATGCCTGCCCTGCTCAGATGGCTCCAGAATCAACCGGACAACTTCTTTTCTCCCCCATGCAGACAGTCCGATTAAAAGACAAGCGGATTCAACCCGCAGGGCTGCCAGTGCGCCTGTCCGAGGTAAGCGCACTGGCAAGCCGACAGATCCTTCCTACTAATGAGTTCCTTTCCCACTCGACATAGATAAAGCCCCGGTTCCTTTTATGGGAATTGAAAACGAGATGGTTTTGTCGAGACAAGTTTTGAACTCTTTCGTATCTTGCAAACCACCATTGAAACACGAAACAGTTCATTCTCCTGAAAGAAAGCATGCCGTTCAGTGATTACTGATATCAGCGGAAGGGCTGATATCCCCTTAAGAAAACCACGGCTTTTTGTTGCCACTCAGGCTTTGCTTGAGGATTCTCCAGCCCTGTGCTACACCCCTCTGCCATGTTGTTCCCTACCCTTACAATCCGGAGGATTGATGAAAAAAATTGTAATAATCCCCGCCCGATGGGGTTCCAGCAGACTGGAAGGAAAACCCCTGATGCCCATCAAAGGGCGTCCCATGATCCAGCATGTGTACGAACGCTGCCGTGCTGCTGCTGTAGATGCCGTTGTGGTAGCAACGGACGATACCAGGATCGCAAAAGCAGTGAAAGATTTTGGTGGCAGGGCTGTCATCACTTCTGCCGACAACAGGTCCGGAACGGACAGAGTCGCGGATGCCGCGCGGATCCTAGGCCTTGATCCCGGCGATATTCTTGTGAATGTACAGGGAGACCAGCCTCTTCTGCATCCTTCCTGTATCAATGAGGTCACACGACCCCTGGAGCTGGATCCATCCCTGTCCATGAGCACGCTGGGCTTCATCATTCAGGATCCGAGAGAAATCAGTGACCCCAAAGATGTAAAAGTTGTACTGGATAGTAAGGGCAATGCCCTGTACTTCTCCCGCGCAGCCATCCCCTTCCCACGGGATGACGGGACTGCCTGTTCCTATATTAAGCACCTCGGCATATATGCCTATAGCGTTCACTTTCTGAATATTTTTATGAGCCTTCCCACCGGTACACTGGAAGAAATCGAAAAACTTGAGCAGCTCAGGGCTTTAGAGCATGGATACAGCGTACGGGTTGTCATGACAGAACATGACTCTCCTGAAGTCGATCTGCCGGAAGACATTGGACGTATTGAAAACAAAATGATGTGATCTTTCTTTTTTAAACTCCTGTTGACATAAAAAAAAGGCTTTGTCATATCTGTATACATTCATCGTGATTAAAATCAGGTGCAGAGTCTTTTCTGCACATGTGCCGGTCTGCAAGCGCGGAGCTTTCCATGCATCCAAGGAACGGCACAAAAACCTGCATCCACAGGGGGGCTTGAATGTTCAGAAAATCCTTTTTCTGCCTGATCTTGTCCGGCATGTTCCTTGTCGTGCTGAGTCAGAGTACCGATGCTGCCCGGAATGAATGCTGGGAATCCTGTGCTCCAACCATGGAGGAAGCCAGGGAGTCCATAGCCTCTCAAATTTTTGTCAACGTTCAGAGTGCCACGTTTATCCGGCAGAGTAAGAGGGATACAGACAAAGGTATTTCTTTTCTTTCAGGATGGTTTTCTTCTTCTGAAGTACAATCCGAAGCCAGCTTCGAATCCCGGCAGCAGGTAAATATGACACTGGTCAATGCCCGCGTGATCACACAGCAAGAAAGCGATCAGGGTGTATGCCTGCAGGTCTGTCGGGAAGATCTTATTGCTTACACCGATGAACTGATCGAAAAAACAAAAACCTATCAGCCCCATAACCTCCCCGCGGATGAGCGGCTAAAAAAACAGACCCTGAATACCTGGATAGGTGATATTGAAACAGCCAAAAGCCTTGCCACCATTTTCGGAAACAGCCTGAGGGAAAAAGCTCCCCATGGGAGACTTCTGAAACAGGAAAAAGAGTTGAAAGATCTTAGTGCTGATCTGTATGAACAATCTCTCACGATCACGAGTACAATTCCTGACGCAGTCCTTATTCTGAACGGAAGTCCTGCGGATATAGGAGAAAAAATATTTCTGCCCGAAGGTGTGCACAAATATCTTGTTACGGCATCCGGACATTGTGAAGTCTCCGGCACGGCTGATCTTCAGCAATATAAAGACCAGACACTCCGAATTCATCCGAAACCGTATCCAACGGTCACGGTGACATCCAATCAGCCAGGTGCATCCCTCCAGATAAGTGGTGCTCCATGGCCCCTGGGCAAGGAAAAGGTTATGGAGCGCTGCGAGGGAAGTGTGCCATATGTCGTCAGCTATGGAGGCGAAACTAAAACCGGAAGTTTCCGTCTGAGTCCCGGGGTGAAGGCCAGCGATAAGGCCTACCTTTTCACAGATAAAGAAGTACAGAGACTCAAAGAAATGTCCTCTGTATTTACCACAGGAACGAGCCTTGAGCTGGGCTACATTTTTTCCGTTCCCGGGTCTGACTTCAGTGACCTGCATAATGTTCATAAAATCAGCCTGGCTTATTACAAAAACCACGCTTTTTTCCGATTCGGGCTGGGGGCAGCCTATGGCAGAGGAGATACCATTGATGAATCTTTCACCGTGGATGCATGGCTGAGCATGATTTTGCAGCTTTCAGAGCTGGGAGGCAGAGAAAGGCCCCTGCACTTTTTCGGATTTTTCCCGATTATACCCTTTGCAGGGCTTGATGTGGGACTTGGCTACCACGATATTTACAACACTCGCACCAGGCAAAGCACGGACAGCTTTCCTACCTCCGTTGCATCAGAAAAAAATGATTTCTTCCGGGATCATGGTCTTCTGAGAACCACTGCGGGCCTGCAGGTTCCCGTGAACAAACACTTGGGCATTCGATGCTTCTACGCTAAAAATTTTTCCATGGAAAAAGCCTCGGAATTCGCCATGTCTCTGGTAATTGGATTCTGAGTGTTCACGCAGGGAGACTAAACAACTTGACAGCAGGATTTTTTCCTGTTCCTTTCATAAGGAGATGCTTTACATGAATAGAGTGTAAAGTATCTCCTTTTTCCCTTTATTCACTGTCTTTTTTTTTACGGTAAGGATTCAGGAATGCATCAGAGCAACAGTCCACAGGGCCTCATTCTTGCCTCAGCTTCGCCAAGGCGCCAGGAACTGCTTTCTCAGGCAGGGCTCCAGTTCCAGATTATCACAAGTGATATTGATGAGGAGAGTATCCTCGCAGACACCCCAAGGATTCTTGCCGCTGCCATTGCACAGGCCAAGGCCCGGGAGGTGGCAACCCTGCATCCTGAAAACTGGATCCTGGCAGCAGACACTCTGGTTGTGGCAGGAGACCAGGTTCTTGGCAAACCCGCTAATCCGGAAGAGGCCGTATCCATGCTCAAAAGACTCAGCGGAATCAGTCATCAGGTCATTACCGGGGTGGCTCTTTGCTGTACGGCCCAAAAAAAACTACGTTCTTACGCTGTCACAACGGATGTATCTTTCAAAGAACTCACGGCCCAGGAAATTGCCTGGTATACAGCCACACCCGAACCCTATGACAAAGCCGGTGCATACGCAATCCAGGGACTGGCAGCTCATTTTATACGCCATATCTGTGGTTCCTATACCAATGTGGTGGGTCTGCCCATCTGCGAAGTCATGGAAAGTCTTTCCCTCGCAGGTATTGTTCCCAGCTATGTGCAGAACCAGAATGGAGTGCATGCACTGTGAACACATCCCAAAGACTGGCCAATATTCTGCAGCGCATGAGTGACTGCTGCCGCAGATGTGGAAGAGAGTCCCAACCTGTCTCCCTCGTTGCCGTAAGCAAAACCAAAACAGAAAGTCAGATTCGGGAAGCCAGTGAGGCAGGTCAGCAGGTTTTTGGTGAAAACTACGTGCAGGAGCTCGTTGCCAAATCAGAAAACCTGAAAGAGCTTGCCCTGTCATGGCATTTTATCGGTCATCTGCAACGGAACAAAGCCCGCTTAGTCGTTCAACATTGTGAACTTATTCACTCCATAGATTCTCTGAGACTGGCGGATGAAATCAACCGGCAGGCAGACCGGCAGAACAAAGTCCAGGGCATTCTTCTCCAGATACATATGGGCGGCGAAGAAACCAAAAACGGCATACTGCCGGAAGCCCTGCCAGAGCTACTGCAAAAAACAGCTTCTATGCCCAACCTTTCTGTTCAGGGACTCATGACGATTCCTCCGCCCGCAGAGCATCCGGAAGACAACCGCCCCCATTTCCGCCATCTTCGTGAACTCATGAATGCTTGCAATCAGCAAGCCATCCTGAACTACCCCATGACAACTCTTTCCATGGGCATGAGCGATGACTTTGAGGTGGCCATTGAAGAAGGAGCTACCCTGATTCGCATCGGGACGGCTGTCTTTGGTCCGAGGACCCCCAAAACATGAAAATTCTCCTTCATACCTGCTGCGGCCCCTGTACCATCTATCCCCTGAAAAAACTCAGAGAAGAGGGCTGCAGCGTGATGGGCTTTTTTTACCGCCACAATATTCACCCCCTTACGGAGTGCCTCCACCGGGAAGAAACCCTCCGGATCTATGCGGAAAAAAATCATTTCAAGGTTATCTGGCAGCAAGGATATGAACTCGAAGAATTTCTTCAGTCCACGGTCTTCAGAGAAGCGGAACGCTGCCGGATCTGCTATCATAAACGCCTGACAGCCACTGCCTTGCTTGCAAAGCGCGGTAAATTTGATGCTTTTTCCACCACCCTTCTCTACAGCCGTTTTCAGAACCATGCATTGATCCATGAAACCGGGAGCGCAGCAGGGAAAAAAGCCGGGGTCCCTTTTTTTTACAGAGATTTCCGTGAAGGATGGCAGGAAGGTATTGAAGAATCCAAAACAGAAGGCATGTATCGTCAACCCTACTGTGGTTGTATTTACAGTGAAAAGGAGCGGTATCTGCGCAGTGCACAGCACGGTTCCCAACCAGACTGAAATTTCTGCTGCGCAACCAACATTATGTTTTATCATTTTTTTTTCACCATTGCCGCTCTGATTCTTGTCACCTCTCACATGCCACCGCCGGAGGCTCCTTTTAGCGCCGTCTCCGGCTGGTTGTATATCCTTATGGCGAGTATGACTTTTATCCTGGCTATACGACAATGGAACAAATTTTTTCTTCAGAGAAGCCACCAGATTTCCCCGTCAGGAATTGCGGAAATCTGCCATACCCGCCTGCAGGTACAGAATCTTATTCTGCTGCTGTTTTTCGGATTTCTTGTGCATGTTTTCCACCTTCCGATTTTCGTATCCCCCGGGGCTGCCGCACAATACTTTCCATTCCTTGGGGATCTTTTTTCTCTTTTTTTCTATTTTCTGCTTCTTTCCTGTCTCTGGTATCTCACGGCGGACACCTTTCTACCTGCGGATAGCGCCAAGGCCGAAAGCCGAAAAAATTTTATACGAGAACAGACAGGCCTTACCCTCCCAGCCCTTTTGCCATGGCTTATTCTCTCTGGCCTGCATGACCTCATCATGCTGATGCCCTTCTCTGAATTCAGGAACTTTTTTACGAGTACCACAGGTCAGGCAATTTATTTTTTTATTATTTTTACAGGTGTTTTTATTTTTGCCCCTCTCTGCATACAAAAATTCTGGGGCTGCTATCCCCTGCCGCAGGGACCGGAGCGCCACCGCATTGAAGCGATGCTTACCCATACCAGAACAGGGTTTCGGGATATTCTCGTCTGGCCCCTCTTCGGAGGACGTATGCTTACCGCAGGCATCATGGGTCCCCTTGCCCGCTTCCGGTACATTCTTGTTACTCCCGCACTGCTGCGAACCCTGTATCCTGAAGAGCTGGAGGCAGTCATCGCCCATGAGGCAGGCCATGCACGGCATCGTCACCTTTTTCTCTACCTTCTTATTCTTGCAGGCTTCCTGCTTGTTTCATGGTTGTTTCTGGACTTCCTTTACCAGCTGCTTCTTCTGAGTGGCGGCTCTGCGATGCTTTCCCGCTTTTCCTTTCTGACTCCGTCAGCCGTGGCAAGCTTCTTAGCCGTATCACTGAGCCTTCTTCTTTTTTTTGTTTACTTTCGGTTTCTTTTTGGTTTTTTTATGCGAAATTTTGAACGTCAGGCGGATAGCTTTGCCTTCAAAACCCAAGGAACAGCCCGCCATCTTATTCAGACTTTCCGAACCTTAGGCCAGATGACAGGTCAGAATCCGGATAAACCGAACTGGCATCACTTCAGCCTGACGCAGCGTATTCACTTCCTGCAAGCCTGCGAAGAGAATCCCCATACAGCCCAGCAACATGACAACAAGGTCCGTCTTGCTCTCATATTTTATTCGGCATGTCTGCTACTAACGGGAGCGGCTGGCTGGCATATGCACACAAAGGACTGGGGAGGGAAACTGCCGTCTCAACTCATCATCCGCAACCTTGAAACAAAAATAGCCCGGGGTCAGGAAAACCCTCTTCTGCTAAGATATCTTGGAGATCTTTATCAGGAAACCAAGCGTTACGAAAAGGCTCTTGCCAGTTATCGCAGGGCACTGGACGCTGGCAGCAGGGATCCAGATCTTCTCAACAACCTTGCCTGGCTTTATATTACGGCAGAAGGAACTGCCATTGCAGATCCGGTAACAGGAACCGCACTGGCGGAACAGGCAGCTCACATACAGCCTGAAAGCCCTCATATTCTGGATACTCTTGCAGAGGGCTATTACAGAACAGGTCAAGTGGGACGCGCCATCGGTCTTGCGGAAAAAGCGCTTTTTCTGCAAAGAGCGGAGGGTGGCAATACAGAGTACTATCGGGATCAGCTTGAAAAATTCAGACAAAAAGAACGCAGTCAGGCTGCCGGACAGCCATGACCTACTTGATACAGACCTTACGTACCTGCAGAAGGTCCGTGTACCCACTGAAGATTTTTAGAATGCCATCCTGTTTCAGGGTTGTCATGCCCTCGGCAACAGCCAGTTTTCTGATATCCTCCATGGGAGCCTTACGCTGAATCAGCCGTTTAATGCCATCGGACCCGATAAGAAGTTCATGGAGGCCCATACGCCCGGAGTAGCCCGTTTCATTACAACTCTCACAGCCTCTGGCCCGGTGCAGAATCAGGTCTTCCGTATAACGCATGCCCGTTCCGGCCTCAAAAGCACTCCCTTCACCATACTCCCTGATAATCTCATCATATTCTTCCCTTGCAGGATGATATGCCTCTTTGCACCTTTTGCATAAAGTTCTTACAAGGCGCTGGGCCAGAATGCAGAGGATGGCATCAGCGAAATTAAAAGGATCCATTCCCATATCGAGGAGCCGAGTAACACTTTCCGGTGCACTGTTGGTATGCAGGGTAGAAAAGACCAGATGGCCTGTCAGAGAGGCTTCGATGCCGATCTGAGTGGTTTCCTTATCCCTCATTTCACCAACCATGATCACATCGGGGTCTGCCCGGAGAAAAGAGCGCATGGCAGCTGCAAAATCAAAACCGATTTTGGGCATTACCTGAACCTGACGGAGGCCCTTTTGGGTAATTTCCACTGGGTCCTCGGCTGTCCAGATTTTTCGCTCCGGTTTGTTGATATATCCCAGTGCCGAATGAAGGGTTGTTGTTTTACCGGAGCCTGTGGGACCACAAACAAAAATAATGCCATAGGGCTGCTCAATGGACTGAATAAATTTTTCATAATTTCTGTCGGAAAACGCCATCTTGTCCATGGGGATGGGTTCCCCTGCCGCAAGAATGCGCATAACCACGTCTTCCAGCCCGCCCTGGGTTGGTACCGTTGCCACGCGCAGCTCAATATCTCTGCCGCCATATTTTCTGAACTTGATTTTCCCGTCCTGGGGTTTTCTTCTCTCGGCAATATCCAGATCAGCCATAATTTTAATTCTGGAAACTATGGCATTTCTATAGTTGTAAGGGATTGTCTGGTACAGGGAGCAGGCACCATCCACTCTTATGCGTATATGGGTCTGCTGTTTACCGGGATAGGGTTCTATATGAATATCAGACGCCCCCTTGGCATAGGCATCCAGAACAACCTTGTTCACAAGCTGCACCACAGCACTGCTTTCTTCGGAAAGCCCAGAGTCAGCCTCCTCATCTTCAAGATCCTCATCTTTCAACTGGGACAAAAGTTCATCAATGGAGGCACCGGGCTGAGTGTTCCGTGTAAAACGATCGATAAACCGAAGAATATCTTCTCTGAAACAGAAGTAAAAAACCGGAGTATGACCGGGAAACAGAGCCCGGACTTCGGACAGGCGTTGCAAATCATGGGGGTTATCAATGGCAATACAGGGCTGTTTGTCATCCATTCCCAGAGGGACCCAGAAATTGGCTTTCATGAACCCGATTTTCAGTCCATGAAGCAGCTCACCGGGAATGGGCAGATTTTCATTGTATGCCTGATAGGGGACTTTATAAAAACGGGCAAGGGATTCTCCCACGTCCTTTTTCCCTACCTTCAGCTCCTCCATCAAGATGGTTTCGATGGTTATGTTGCGGTTTCTTGCAAGAATAACAGCGTCATTTAATTCTTTCTGGGTCAGAATATGATTTTCCAGAAGATAGTCAAACTTGGTCACACGCTGGGTGCCTGCAAGCCGCTTCTGATTATGCAGGGCGATACCGAGCACCTGGGCCAGCTCGGATGCATAAACTTCATCCCTTTCGGTAAAACGGTTTCCGCTTTTACGATTGATCAGTTGCAAGGCCCCCAGAAGAAAACTTTTATAAATAATGGGTACAACAAGAACCTGACGCGTAACAAAACCAGATCGCTGATCCCAGCTTTTATCAAAACTCAGGGAGTTGTCTATACTGCGTAACTCATCATCATCATAAACATTTCTGACATTGACAAGCTTCTGGTTGAACACCGAGTAACCGGCAATGCTGTTTACCGCAATGGGGACACGAATTTCACTGATTTCATCACCGGTCTTGAACCGGGATACCAATTCCCGTTTAATGCCATCCACATAATAAATGGTAAGACGCTCACAGGCAAAGAGGGAAGTAATTTCATCTTTCAGATCAATAAAAATTTCATCCAGCCTTGCCGCCGCATAAATCTTGTTGGTTATCTCCTGCAGGCGCGTGCGGTACTCCACTTCAGACTTCAAATGCTGCATGTCCTGCTGTTTTTCTACCGGTCCCATAGATTTATCCCACCCTGTTTTTGATTTTCCCTAGCAGCGAAA
Source organism: Desulfobotulus pelophilus (assembly GCF_026155325.1). Lineage (NCBI taxonomy): Bacteria > Pseudomonadati > Thermodesulfobacteriota > Desulfobacteria > Desulfobacterales > Desulfobacteraceae > Desulfobotulus > Desulfobotulus pelophilus. The sequence goes on from NZ_JAPFPW010000006.1 coordinate 81,885, forward strand.
AAACGACTGGCTGGCATCCTGTTTCAAAAATACGGAGACAACCTTCTGCCATTTCCTTGGAACAATAAGGGATAAATCAAGCCTTCCAAAAACGGTTCCATATTTTTTTCAGACCGCCTCCAACAAGAATAAGAGCCATGCAATAAAATGAAAGGCGGATAAAAAATGCGGAACCAGCAAAATATTCCACAGCAAGAATATCGGGCATAATCTGTGGAATCCTGAAAAAAACGCCAATACCGGCAGCTATCAAGGCCATGGCCCAGATCATATCAAGGGGATTTCCCTTCTGCTGTGTCACAATTACCTTCTCCCTTCATTTATGATTCTTATACGGAGGAGCATCCCCTCCTTCATACTTCCGCTCCTTCAAGGGCCTGCATTTCTGCATCAAACTTTGCCTTCAGTTCATCATGGGCCAGAGTCTCTTCTTCCAGCTCCTCATACAGACTGTCAATTTCAGCCTGAACACAGGCAATATCCTTTGAGATGACAGATATTTTAAGGCCGTCACCACTTTGAGCCAGTTCCTGCATCGTGTGGGTGAGACCCTGCAGTTTTTCTTCACTGTCCTCTATGGCCCTCTCCAGCCTCTCCATTTTCTTTTCTATGGGCTTAAGCTTCATGGATTTTCGCTGAACAATTTCCGAACGCATTTTTCGAAGATCTTTTTTACGGGGACCCGTTTTCTCAAGGTCATCCCTGCGCCCCTGACCAAGGGTTGTCGTTATGGAATTTTTCTCTTCCTTTTCTTCATCCCAGCCACGGGTATCCAGAAAGTCCTGATAACTTCCATTGAACATCTCCGGACCTTTTTCCCCAAAGACAACAAGTCTGTCTGCCAGGGCATGAAGAAACATTTCATTATGGGTGACCATCACCACCGTACCGCCAAAGGCATCCAAGGCTTCCAGCAGTGCATCACAGCTGTTCATGTCCAGATGGTTAGTCGGTTCATCAAGGAAAAGCAGATTCTGAGGCTTCACCAGAAGTCGGCCCAGCATTACCCGGCTTTTTTCCCCACCGGAAAGAACCCGTACGGTTTTTAAAGCCTGATCACCCTCAAACATCATGGCACCACATACATTGCGCGCAGCCTGACGCTCGCAGTCTCCATGGGCTGCCAGTATTTCTTCTTCCACGGTCCGCTCTGGATGCAGTCTGGCAATATGGGTCTGTTCATAAATTCCTGCCTCCACACCCGGACTCCACGTGATACTGCCTGCTGATGGCCGTTTAATATCAGCAAGAAGCTGTAGCAAGGTCGTTTTACCCCTGCCGTTTTTACCAATAATACAAACTCTTTCCCCTGCGGAGAGCGTAAAGGATACATTCTGTATCAAAGGGGGATGATCCTCATAACCAAAAGAAATACCACTGACCTGCAGCACATATTTCCCTTTATAAGGCAAATAAGGAAAAGAAAATTCAAGGTCCCGAAGGTCTTCCAGCCTGTCCTTTTTCTCCATCCGGTTCAGTGCTTTTATTCTTGACTGAACCATTCCAGCCAGTCTGGCTTTGGCTCGAAATCTCCGGATAAAGTGCTCCATTTCCTTTCGTCTTTTTTCATCGTTTATCCGGGTTTTCTCATAAATTTCTTCTTCCTGAGCCATTTGGGCATAATATTTCTCCGTATTTCCGGCAACCTTGCGGATGTGTTTTCTGTGTATGCCCACCACGTGGGTAACAACCCTGTCCATAAAACTCCTGTCATGGGTAATAAGCAGAAGCTCCCTTGGCCAGTCCGCAAGAAAACGCTCCAGCCATCGGATAGAGGTGATGTCCAGATAGTTGGTCGGTTCATCCAGAAGAAGCAGGTCCGGTTCAGACACAATCACTCTGGCAAGGTGAATACGAATCTGAAAACCACCGGAAAAGACATGGGGAGATGCAGCCATATCCTTTTCCGAGAAACCGAGACCTGCCAGTATTTTTTCTGCTTTCCAGACAGCTTCTTTTTCTTCTGCCGGAAGACCTTCGGAAACTTCCTCCAGAATCGTTGCGCACTTGAATTCAAGATGCTGGCTGACGGAACCGATGCGATAATTTTTCGGAATCAGGATCTGACCTTCATCGGGCATTTCCTCTCCGGAAAGAATGCGGACCAGCGTAGTTTTTCCATGGCCGTTACGACCCACAAGTCCAATGCGCTCACGGCTGTTAATCTTACAACTCACGCTATCAAAAAGGTCATTATTGCCGTAACTTTTTTTCAATCGATCAATTTGTATCATACAAGGTCCATGGTTAAGAAATTCGAGGGCATACCCATTCCGAAGACAACAGCCAGCTTCCCCATTATCGTGCTTTTCCATCCGGTGTCTGCGGGAACAGGTCTTTCTTTGGGCCGTATCAGCGGTAAAGGGCCGTAAACTGAAAACAACCCAAACGTAAAATATACCATGACCGGACAAAGGGGGGAAGATGTGCCAGAAATCCCAATTAAATTTTTGACGGAAGGCCTTCCCATCAAAACCTTGTTTTTTCTTGACTTCACCTTTAAAAATCCTTAGAGAGACGATGATTTCTGGTCTCTACGCACTGGCCCGCCAAACACCACTTCACGTCATATGTTTTGGCTGATAAAGAAGAAAACGGTGTCGGTTTTTTTTACCCATAAAACCATGATTGCTGAATGTATATTATAAAATATTGAATATACAAACAAATAGTTCTTACATCCTCTAACCGGGACCATAAGAACTTATGTTTCAGGCAACAATCTGGTAAAGAGCATTAGACCGGAAATACTTGAAGTTCCTGTCCACACCATCGCCATCTTGGCTGTGGGCCTTACCAACAGGGGATCACCCCGCTAAAAAATTATTTTTATCAGGCTTGCCGCATTTTGGAAAGGAAGGAAAAAGAATGACGACCTACGTTTACAGTTTCGGTAATGGAATGGCAGATGGCGATGCAACCCAGGCCGATCTTCTGGGCGGAAAAGGCGCCAACCTTGCGGAAATGTCCCAGTTAGGGCTTCCCGTGCCAGCTGGCTTCACCTTGAGCACGGACTGTTGCAACGATTTTCTGTCTTCAGGGGGAAGCTACCCGCCGGAACTTTGGGAACAGGTCCGCTCAGCCCTTACAGCTGTTGAAGAGAGTATGGGAATGAAGTTTGGAGACCGTGAAAATCCCCTTCTCGTCTCCTGCCGCTCCGGTGCCCGACAATCCATGCCGGGTATGATGGAAACCGTACTGAATGTAGGGCTTTGTCCGGACACCATTCCCGGCCTCATCCGGAAAACCGGCAATGAACGTTTTGTCTACGATGCCTACCGCCGTCTGATCATGATGTATGCGGATGTAGTCATGGAAAAAGCAGAAGGCATTGAACCCATAGATGGTATGGGAATCCGTTCCCAGCTTGACCGTATTATGGAAGAACTCAAAGAAGAAAAAAACTACGTCAATGACACAGATATTCCTGCAGACGATCTGAAAAAATTATGTGAACTTTTTAAAGCTCAAGTTCAGGAAATCCTTGGCATAGCCTTTCCCGACAACCCGGAAGATCAGCTTTGGGGAGCCATCGGAGCCGTATTCAAGAGCTGGAATGGCCGCCGTGCCATTGCCTACCGCCGCATTGAAGGCATTCCCGATCAATGGGGAACCGCATGTACGGTTCAGAGTATGGTTTTTGGTAATATGGGTGCCAGCTCAGCCACAGGTGTTGCCTTCACCCGAAATCCTGCCAATGGTGAAAACCGTTTCTACGGAGAATGGTTGCCCGATGCCCAGGGTGAAGACGTGGTGGCAGGTATCCGAACACCCAATCCCTTGAACAATGACACCAAAAATGATCAGAATGCCCACCTGCCCTCCCTTGAAGAGGAAATGCCCGTTGTATACAAAGACCTCTATGATATCAGGGAAAAACTGGAAAAACACTACCACGACATGCTGGATATCGAGTTCACCATCCAGGAAGAACGTCTGTACATGCTCCAGTGCCGGGTAGGCAAAAGAACGGGACCTGCGGCCCTCAACATGGCCATGGATATGCTGGAAGAGGGCCTTATCACTGAAAAACAGTGCGTCATGCGCGTGAAGCCTTCCCAGCTGGATGAGCTTCTCCATCCCATAGTGGACCCGGATGAAGAAAGAAAAGCCTGCATTGTAGCCAAAGGGCTACCTGCAGGACCCGGAGGTGCATTCGGTCAGATTGTCTTTACCGCTCAGGACGCCGTAAACTGGCAGAAAAAAGGCAAACAGGTCATTCTCGTCCGTGAGGAAACCAACCCTGAAGATGTGGAGGGTATGCGTGCGGCAGAGGGCATCCTCACGGCCCGTGGCGGCATGACCAGCCATGCAGCCCTTGTGGCAAGAGGATGGGGTAAGTGCTGTATTGTGGGTGCAGCCATGATCAAGCTTGATTTCCGCACCAGGGAAATGCGTGTTGGTGGCAAGGTATATAAAGAGGGAGACGTGGTCACCCTCAACGGATCCAAAGGGCTTGTGTATGAAGGAGCCCTAAAAATGATGGATGCCACGGAAAATCCCCGTTTTAAAGCTTTTATGTCCATAGTGGACAAATTCCGGACCATGGGGGTACGAACCAATGCGGACAGTACTCAGGATACTCTGATCGCCCTTGAATATGGTGCTGAGGGCATCGGTCTCTTCCGTACGGAACATATGTTCTACGGGGGCGATTCCGATCACCCGCTCTTTTTGCTGCGCAAAATGATCCTCAGCGATACGGAAGATGAACGCCGACAGGCCCTGGAAGAACTCTTTCCCTTCATGAAACGGGATATCCAGAGTACCCTTGCCACCATGGATGGCATGCCCGTCACCATACGCCTCCTGGATCCTCCCCTGCATGAGTTCGTTCCCCACGGAGAAAGCCATCAGAAAGAACTCGCTGCAGCCCTTGATATTACCACCCATGATGTTATCCGCAGGGGAGAGGAGCTTCAGGAAAGTAATCCCATGATGGGCCACCGCGGTGTTCGGCTTGGCATTACCTACCCTGAAATTACGGAAATGCAGGTCAGGGCCATTCTTGAAGCCGCTGCAGAGCTGATCCGTCAGGGTAAAAACCCCATGCCGGAAATTATGGTTCCCGTTACCTGCGATGTAAAAGAACTTGTTTTTGCTAAAAAAATTACCGACAGGGTTTATGCGGATATCCTGAAAGCTTTTGATCTTGAATCCATAGATTATAAGTACGGTACCATGATTGAAATACCCAGAGCCGCTCTCCTCGCCAACAAAATGGCAGAAGTTGCCGAATTCTTTTCTTTCGGTACCAACGATCTCACCCAGATGACCTTCGGCTTCAGCCGTGATGACACAGGCGGATTCATGTCGGAATATCTGGATGCCGGCATCCTTGACGCGGATCCTTTCCAGACCATTGACCAGGATGGAATGGGACAACTCATTGAGTACTCCGTTGAAAGAGGCAGAAAAACCCGCCCGGACCTCAAAATCGGCATCTGCGGTGAGCATGGTGGTGATCCTGCTTCCGTTGCTTTCTGCTATGCGAATAACCTGACCTATGTCAGCTGCTCTCCCTTCCGCATTCCCATTGCAAGGCTGGCCGCAGCACAGGCAGCCCTCAAAAGTGAAGAGCTGTAAATAATAAAAAGAGAGAGGGGTACCCTTTTCCATGGCATACCCCTCTCTCTTTTTTATTTGTTTCTCCCCTTCAAAAACACAGGCAGTCTTTTCCCTATGCTTTAGGAGGACTCATGAACGCTTCTCCATCCACCACAAGGGTTCCATCCTGATTGGTACAGGTAGTACGCAAGGTCACACGATTTTTTTCCATAAGAATTCCAGTCACTTCCACTTTGGCAGTAATTGTATCTCCTATGCGAACCGGTGCAAGAAATTTCAGTTCCTGCTTAAGATATATGGTTCCAGGACCTGGCAGGCGGTTACCGAGGACGGCGGATATCAGACCGGCACTCAGCATACCGTGGGCAATGCGACTTTTAAAAACCGTTCCCTTGGCGTATTCTTCGTTGATGTGGGCAGGGTTAAGATCACCCGTTATTCCAGCAAACTGATACACATCTGATTCTGAAATAGTTTTAGCGAAAGTTGCGCTGTCTCCCATGGAGATCTGATCGATGCTAAGTCCTTTCATTTCTGCTCATTCCTCCTGACCTTAAATAATTTCGTCTTGTAAAGGGCAATCCGCTGTGCTGACACAACAGACAATGATATTAAACCTGGCCTGCGACTGTTTTCTGCTTTGCGTCAGGGCTTAGATTCTTTTTACCGGCAGCGGCTTTTTTTCTGGAGGTAGAGGAACTTTTGTTTTTTTCAGTTGTTTTTTTATCATCCACAGCACTTTCCGGTCTGGACTGCTGCAACGCTTCGGCCAGGGTCATCTGGTCCGCCGGGGCGTCCCTCTCCAGAAGCCATTGCGAAATGGTCGGCACAAACTCTTTCTGGTACTTAGAGCTGACATAAATACCGATATGACCCGTATCCAGACAGACATCACGCGTATCGCTGCTGCCTACCCGGCTGGTAATCTGATCACTGGCAGCAGGCGGCACCAGATGGTCAAAGCGTGCATAAATATTCAAAACAGGCATCGTCACCCTGCCGAGGTCTATCCTGTGGGCACCTATCTGTAATTTATTCTGAATTAAAAGGTCTTTTTTATAGAGATCTTCTATGAACTGACGAAAGGTTTCACCGGGAACATCCGGGCTGTCGTAGATCCACTTTTCCATGCGGATGAAATTTTCCACAAAGGCCTTATCACCAAGATTCTGGAGAAAAGATCTGTACTTATCGATCATAAGACGGGCAGGATTCAAAAGAAGAAACCCAAAATTCATGAGATCTCCCGGCATATTGCCGTAATTTTTCAGGATAGAATCCGCATCCAGATCCCTCATCCATACATGGAGCAGTCCCTGCTCATGACCGAAGCTGGTGGGTGTAACCGTTAGCACAAGATTTTTTACTTTTTCCGGGTGAATGGCCGCATATATGGTACAGAATGTACCTCCCATACAGATACCCATCAGATTAAGAGCCGCAACCTTTTCCTGCTTACATACAAAATCAATGGCATCACTCATGTAAATATTTACATGATCATCAATACTCAGATATTTGTCCTTCTGGGTAGGATACCCCCAGTCAAGCATGTACACATCCACACCATCGGCAAGAAATTTTTCCACAACACTGCGGCCGGGTTGAAGGTCCAGCATGGTTTCACGGTTGATAAGGGCATAGACCACAAGCAAAGGAGTTTTTCTACGGCTCTTGTCTTTAGCGGTTGACCTGTAATGTTTCAGGCGAACACGATCTTCCTGCCAGACGATTTCATAGGGAGTGGCTGCAATCCTGTCATCAAGGGAGCTGAGCAGCACATCAACAGCGTCTTTGAGGTAAGCCTGAGATTTTTCCGTGTTGTTTTCCAGATCTGTGAGAAATTTATCCGTTAACTTGCCTATATCCATCATATACATCCCCCGTATTTGCTGCTGCCTGTTTCCGAAAAAAAACGTCATACAGAAAAAAGCCGATAGGCTCAGAGCCAGGTCTTTCGCTTATTCAGGTCACCGGAACGGAACTTTTTTCCAGCTCGCGGACCCGCTTCTTCAGGGTATACAGCTCTTTATACAGCTCATCCATTTCAGACCTGGTGGGCACCGGAATGGACTGCAGGCTATCTTCCATCATGGCATCCCTTGCGGATTTGAATTCTCCCATGGCTGAAAGGGTTTTTCCCAAAACGGAAGTGTATTCCGGAGACCGAAAGAGCTCCATGTAATGGGACTCAAGCTTCTGCAGCCATAACTTATAGTAGTCTTCCTGATCTTCGGGTATACGTCCTTCGGCAACCATCTGTTCCATGTCCTTCTGCAACTGAAGAAAGCTCTGCTCCATCGGAACATACAGAAAGTGGAGCAGCTCAATGGCGTTCCCGTGAAAAAGACTGAAACGATCCAGCGCCGCCATCATTCTTTCCTGATATTCACGCCCCAGGCCCACCTGTGGGATATGAAATACTTTACGGATTTCCTTTTCATAAATTTCCTGCCACGCATGAAAAAGCTCGCTTCCCGAACCGCTGGTCTCCATGGTTTCAAAAACCTCGCCGATTTTTCCTGCGTTTTCCATAAAACGCTTTTGAATGAAATCCGTTTGCTTCTGGAATAACTGCATAAAACGATTTGCGGCCTCTAGCTGTCCTGCGATATCAGACGGTTCAAACGCATTGTGGCCATCTTTTGGCATACCCTGCCCCCAGTTTTCCATGGTTTTACGCATTCCTTCCCAGCCTTCTGCCATGGTTCGTGCCATATTCTGCTGCATGGTTTCTGCCTGTCTGGGAAAATCCCTGGAGGCGTTATTCCATGCACCTGACAAAGAACGCAAAAAAAGACCTGTGTTTTCAGCCCAGTTCTGCATGGACTGAGAAAAAGGGAAAGAATCCTGATTGTTTGTCATTGGACCTCCTGAACGTTTCCAGAACTTATCATGGTGGCAGACATTAAGGGTTTCCCTTGATGGGACAGCAGAAAAAACATCTTCGTTGAAAATTGATTTGTTTTATGAATAGTCAAGCCCGTTGACACGAAATACTTCGCCATTGTGCCTGAAACGGTACAGATCCCAGCCTGAAGGGATCCATATCCCAAGCTATAGAATTATGTCCCGAACCCTTGTAAAAATGGTAAAAATAAGGTCAAACTGCAGGTATGGTTTGAAAGTATGGTGTGTTGTGCTAACTTGTCAAAACTGTTTACATGCGCAGGATGGTTTGATTATTATATACATACTTTTTTATTCTAACGAAAAAGATGGTTAAGGTCCATAGGAAAATATCACAATTCTGCAGGAATTTTTCCCGCTTTTTCTTGCCAGCATGTGTCCGCATACTGCTTCAGGGAGGATCATGACTGCTTCCTTTGCAATTTTATCCGACATTCACGGCAATCTCGAAGCCCTTATGCAGGTGCTCAAAGACATGAAGTCCATGGGTATTATGAAAGGCATAAGCCTGGGTGACAACATTGGATATGGTCCCTGCCCCAATGAAGTTGTTGCCACTCTTCTTGCCAACAACATTCCTTCGGTTCTGGGGAATCATGAATCCGGGATTCTTACCCTGTCGGAACAGGCATGGTTCAACTCTTCAGCCAGACAGGCCCTGATGCGAACACAGGAACTGCTCACCCCGGCAACCATGGACCACATTCGCAAGTACCCCAGATATGACTCCTTCTGCGACTGCCGTTTTGTCCATGGATGCCCCCCCGCAGATATACGCACCTATCTTTTTGAAAAAGATGACGAGGAAATGGTTCAGCTGTTCGGCTTTTTTGAGGAAAGCATTTGCTTTGTTGGACACACCCATGATCTGGATCGAATACTCTGGGACGGAACCACTCTTCACCGAAATATGTCTGCGGAGTCAATCCATTGTCTGAAAAAACATGAACGGGCCATCATTAACTGCGGCAGCGTAGGGCAGCCCAGAGATGGAGACAACAGAGCAAAATATATCATATATGATCCCCTTGAACGATGCTTTCTTATCCGGAAGGTTCCCTACGACATCCAAAAAACTGTCTCTGCTATCCTCAAAGCCGGACTCCCGAAGGTATATGCCGACAGACTATGGTAGGAGAATACGTGCGAAAAATCGGGAAATATCAGATCACTGGAGAGCTGGGACGGGGAGGCATGGGCCGGGTTTTAAAGGTTCGTCACCCGGAAATTTTCCGAATCCTTGCTGCAAAAGTATTTGCCCCCCATCCTTTTCTTATCTCTTCTGTGGGGGAAAAACGGCTGCACTCCATGTTTATTGAGGAAGCCCGTAAAATGGCCACGCTGTCCCATCCTAATATTGCTGGCGTGGAAGATCTCCACTGTGGAGAAACCACCTTTTATACCATGCCCTGCTACTCAAGAAGTCTTGGTATGGTAATGGGAGAAAACGCCGAAATGGAGGCACCCTGCAGGTCGCTGGACCCTGGTTCCGCCCTGCATTTTTTGCATCAACTCCTTACGGGGCTGCATTGTTTGCATTTTCACCGCATCATACACAGAGATATCAAACCGTGGAATCTTCTTCTGGATGATGAGGACAGGCTCATTCTGGGCGATTTCGGCCTGAGCCGCCTGCGCGGAGAAACCACGGGAACACCGGAAAACATCAAGGTCGGCTCACCATGGTATGCACCTCCTGAGCAGGAGGAGAATGCGGACAGTGCTGATGAACGATCTGACATATATGCAGCTTCCATGGTTTTTTACCGCATGCTGACCGGAGTTTTTCCGCTGGAAAAATCGTCATCCGACCTCCTTCCTGCTCCCACAGAACTCTGGCAGGCCTTTCTGGAAAAAGGGCTTGCCTGCGATCCGTCCCTTCGATTTCCAAATGTGGAAAAGATGCTGGAGGCTCTGGATGTTCTGGGATTATCATGGAGGCGCTTTCGGGAAAAAGAATGTTCCATTTATTTTCATTCAGAAGAAACCACAAGACAACTGTCTGCTGAACTCAGGCAAAAGCCCCTTCGCACAGGGGTTCGGGGGCCCCTGCACCATATGCTGGGAGCCGATGCTCTTTATCGCCCGGTCCGAATGACGCATAATCAATTTCGATCAGAACCAGACACCGGCCTCATTTACGATGCCGCCACAGGTCTTTTGTGGGAAAAGTCCGGAAGTCCATTTCCCCTGAACCGGCGGGATGCTGATCAATGGATAGAAATGCTGAATAAAAAATCAGACAAGCATGGCGGATGCTGGCGCTTGCCAACGGTTCCGGAACTTTTTTCCATCACCCGCCGGACCATGACCCCTTCCGAATACTGCATGGAGTACCCCTTTAATCCTCGCCAGGCATGGGTGTGGACGGCCGATGACCGAAGCTATGTCAGCAGTTGGTTTGTGGATATTCTCCGTGGTTTTACAGCGCCGATGGACAGAGATGGCCACTGCTATGTAAAGGGAGTTTGCGGACCTTTCAGCGAACCGGCCAAACCATTTTGACGGAATCTGCGGCGAGTTGTACCTCTCCCCTTAAACCATTCCGGCATCCATGGAGATAGCCATATCCTCCACGCCAAGCCATGCTGACATCTGAGATCCGGAACACAGAGCCTCGGGTTTCATCGGGAGACATTTCTCCTGAGTTTTTGTCAGACTTTGTACCCAAGCTTCACCTTATCAGGGAATCTTGAGACGCTGCCCGGGGTGAATGGGGTCATTGGCTGTCATGTTGTTGGCTTCCAGCAGTTTGGCAAGGGGCACCTTGTGCTTCAATGCAATACTGTAGAGAGTATCTCCCTGCTGTATGCGATACTCCGTAACATCAGCAGAGGATGGTGTCTGAGTTGTCCGTGACTTAAGGGGTGCCTGAGACTCCGTAACAGACGGCCGCTCAGTGGAGCCTGCGGTAGGGCGAACTTTCTGGGGTGCTGAAACAGCTGACACCGCTGGCGCTTCCAGTCCATCCATCTTTTTGGAAAGGGCGGCTATCTGCATGGAAAGATCCGCATTCAGTTTGCGGATAGCCGTAAGAAGCTCTTCCTGATCACCGGGACCGGGTTCAGAAAACATTCGCTGCATTCTCATGGATTCCACACTGCTGGCCAGCTTATCCAGACGGTCTGAAATACCTGCAAGGTCTGTTGGTTCAATAGAACCAGTAGAAAAAACAGGTTCCGAAGAACGCCCGGGGAAAAAGAGAAGAAAGAGGATAAGAACCATGACAAGCCCTGCGCCGAGCCAGACAAAGGGCATTTCTACGGAACGATACCAGACTTTTTTCCCTCCGGGTGGAGCAAACGCGGGTTCTTCTTCGGGTGAGTCCATGCCTGACCGGATTCTCGGATCCATACGACCTCCTGTGATAAATCTGAATAATCAATAGTTTTTGCCACACTGCTCCATCAGGTGTACACTACCGTTCTGGCAGCTCACCTCCGATACAGAGCATTGTCGTCATGGTTCGGTCATTATTATACCGGAATACTTCCGTTACAAAAACAGGGTTACATACGGATTCTGCGTAAAAAAGTCACATCGTTTCAGGCTGAAAGCATGCCACCACAAAACAGGAAAAGCAAGGAGACAAAACATGAGCCCTTTTCGCCGATATTATCTTTACATCTTCCTCCTGTCTGCTTTTTCAGCATCCCTGGCTGCCGCTGCCCCACCCACTTTTATCAACAGTATTGAGATGCCGTTTTCTCTAATTCCGGCAGGTTCGTTTCAGATGGGGAGTCCGGCTTCGGAGAAGGGGCGGCGCTGGGACGAAACCCTCCACACTGTTCATATCACGCGCCCCTTTTATATCTCAACCACTGTTGTAACCCAGCAGCAATGGTTTGATATAATGGGTACCACCCCTTCTTCCGCATCGGAATGCGGCTCTGATTGTCCCGTTGAGAACATTTCATGGTCCGATGCCCTTCAATTCATTGACAAGCTGAATGCAAGGGAGGGAACGCGCAGTTATCGTCTTCCAACGGAAGCGGAATGGGAATACGCCTGTCGGGCAGGAAGCAGCTCAGCTTTTTTCAATGGGCCCATACATGAAACAACCTGTACTCCCATGGATCCGGTTTTGAATCTATCCGGCTGGTACTGCGGAAATACCGGAGTTCAAAAACCCGCTTATCACTTCAGGCTACAGCCGGTTGCCCGAAAAGAACCCAATGCTTTCGGGCTGTACGATACCCATGGTAATGTTATGGAATGGTGCCTGGATGCCTGTGAGAACCGTTCCGTTTTATCCCGAAGGGCAGGCGTTTTTACGGATACATACAAAGAAGGCATAAGGGACCCCCTTTCGCTGAAAGGAAGTCGTCGCGTGGTTCGTGGGGGAGCCTTTTTCCAAAGTCCGGAACACAGCCGCAGTGCCAACCGTATGGCGTTTCATCCCGAAACCCGTAGAAGCTATATCGGTTTCCGCGTGGTCAGGGTTCCTTGAAAAAACCGATACTCATCAGAAACACCTCTATCTGCTGCCATACCTTTTCCCGTATGGATCTTGTTTCCATGTAAATTTCATGGCGTCCTCCCGGAAAAATAACATGACGCGCTCCCGGCAGTAAACGGACTGCTTTACGGTGCATTTCTGGATGGACCACACGGTCTTCCCCACCGGAAAGGATCAGCAGGGGAAGGGTTTTCCTTTTTCCGGCCAGCGCATCCCACAAACTCTGCATGGAAACATCAGCGGCATGGACCCAGCCCAGAGTAGGAGCTCCCATTTGAAAAGATCTGTGTTTTTTCAAAAAATTCTGAAATCTGTAAAAATGTTCCTCATCATGGGTAAGGTTGTTGCCGACAAAAGCAGCCCGGGGGTTAAAAGGACCCCCGCCAGGTATATACGCGCCTCCCTGACCCAGCCGAACAGCAGCCCGGCAGATTTCCGAAACGACTGGCCATGGCAAAGGGCCGGTATCTATGGAAAACATGGGGGATCCTAGCACAGCAGCATGGATATTCCGGCAACCTTGCAGGATGCACTGTAAGGCAAGGTGTGAGCCCATGGAATGCCCGAGCAGAAGAACCCTGCCCGGTTGCAGCGGAGCAACAACCTGTTCCATAATCTGTAATAAATCCATACGATACAACTCAAAATTTTCCACATGCCCTTTTTGCGGGTCCCTAAGCATGCGGCCGGATCCGCCCTGCCCCCTCCAGTCTTTCCTTACAACCGCAACTTTTTTTTCAGAAAATAAAGCTGCCATCCTGTCGTACTTATCCAGGCATTCAGCCCTGCCCGTCAAAATCAGAACAAGGGGATCTCCTTTGTACCATCCCGCAGGCAAATGAATGTGGTACCGAAGAAAAACACCGTCTTTTGCTTTCAGAAAAGAAGCATCCGTAACAAACACCAAAGAATCGTTTTTCATCTCTTGCCCAGTCCTGCCATAAAGGATAGTCTTTCTGTATCCCTCACCTGAATCCGTGGCGAGGAATACAGCATGGTCTGGAGCAACCATGGCCCATTTTCAGCTCCGGTTCCCGGATAACGGGTACCCTTTCTTCCGGCCGGAGGGAGCATGCCACCAGAAGTTCCGGACCATGTCAAGACAAGAGACCTCTGATCCTTTGCCTGCTCACCGGCAGAATGCGCCATCTCCGCATTACGCACAGTCAATCTGAAAGGAACATACCTGTGGACAACAATAAACATTCCCATCGCTTTATTGAAACTTATGAAGGTATTGGTGCGTTCGGCCTTGACCGCGCATCCGATGAGGAAACCATAGCCTTTCTTCTTCAGAAATTCAGTGATGATACCTGCCTCTCCGCTCTTCTGCCCCGTCTTCAGGAAAGTGAGATTGAGAATCTCCACAACCTGATCTATACCCTCCTGAAACGGCATTTTTCCGAAGATGAGTATCACTCAATCTTTCTTAAAGACAATCACCATCACGGATAAACGGTCAACACCATCCCTCAAGGAAAGTCATTCCATGGAAACAGTCATACTTGAACGGTATGCAGATGTTCTTCTCTGGGCACTGGACAGGGCAAGGGGAACCACTCTTTGCCCGGAAGACATAATCCTGCTCCGCTATCACACACCGGCCCTTCCCCTTGCGGATATCCTTTTTGAAAAAATTCTGGCAAAGGGCGGCCATCCCCTTGTCAGAACAGCCATGTCACCGGCAATGGAAAAAGCTTTTTACGGCAGGGGGTCTGATTCTCAAATCAGCTTTCATGCACCCGGTGAAGAGGAACTTTTTTCTTCACTCAACGGCAGCATCTATCTCCATGCGCCGGAATCCCTAACCCATCTGGCCCAAACGGACCCTTCACGCATTGCCTGTTTTGCACGAAGCCGCAAACCGTTTAAAAAGATACTGGATAAACGGGATGCACAGGGGCTTTTTGGATGGACACTGTGCATTTATCCCACCCAGGAGCTGGCCTGTCAGGCTGGTATGGATATGGATACTTATACGGAGCAACTTGTCCAGGCATGTTTTCTGGACATGGAAAATCCAGTAGCACACTGGCAGGAAATCCTCCGAAAGGCAGAAGCCATTAAATTATGGCTGAACACGATTGGTGCAGAATACTTTCATGTCCGGTCCGAGAGCTGTAACCTGAAAATACGTGTTGGAAAACAAAGGAAATGGCTGGGGCTTTCCGGCCATAATATCCCTAGCTTTGAGCTTTTCATATCACCGGACTGGCGGGGAACGGAAGGTTTTTTCCATGCAGATCAAATCTCTTTTCGCAGCGGCCATAGAATTTCGGGCGTTCGCCTGGAGTTTTCTAAAGGCAGGGTGGTCAAAGCCAGTGCAGAAGAAGGAGAACGTTTTTTGCATCAGCAGCTGGATACGGATGAGGGAGCACGGAGAATCGGGGAGTTTTCGCTGACCGACAGGCGTTTTTCCCGGATCAGCCGTTTTATGGCCAATACTCTTTTCGATGAAAACTACGGCGGCAGATGGGGAAACTGTCATATTGCCATAGGGTCAGCCTATGCAGACAGTTTCACCGGCGATCTTGCCTCTTTTGGAGCAGAAGAAAAAAAACAGCTGGGATTCAATGATTCAGCCCTTCACTGGGATCTTGTCAATACACAACCCAAAACGGTAGAAGCCGTTTTGCCTTCAGGGAAAAGAATAGAGATCTATAAAGACGGCATGTTTCTCACACCATGACAGATCCCGCCTGATCGTCACCGTACAACAGGCCTGTGACAACGGGGCCGACAGACTATTACAACAAAGGTCCTCTCCCAGCCTCTCTATGGCAGGCTCAGGAAATGGAACTCAGGGCAGAATATCCTTTCCTTCTCCAGGATACAGAACAGGATCCGGAATGCTGGATGGCTCAGGATAGCGCTCTGGCTGCAAAAAGGGCCCCCGAAGGACTTCCGACGGAGGATTTTTTTCAACCAGCACAGGTGCACACCTCAGCTCACTGTCCATTATGGAAACAGAAAATTCTACTGCAATATTGTTCGGATCAAACGTGTAGACGGAGTGTACAAAGCCATGGTCTACAGCTTCCGACATCCAGATACCAGCTGCTTCAAAACGTGCTTTGATAAGGGCCAGATCCCTGCTGCCTTCAAGACCTATGGCCACATGATCAAAGGCAAAGGGACCTGCAACCGGAACACCATGATCCTTTTCTATCAAGGGTTTCGTATCCGGCCACTCAAAAAATGACAGTGCACAGTTGTCTGATATGGAAAAAAAATACTGCCGGTATCCCTGTCTTCCAAAGCCCAGAAAAAGGGGTAACCCCACAAGATCCCGCCAGAATACAATGGTCCCATTCAGATCACAGGTTGCCATGGCCAGGTGATGAATACCCGTAAACCGCAAAGAACCGTTCATTGAAAAAAATTCCTGTCTGTCATGAAAGATCGCTGCCCTGTATGTTCCTGAATCTTCAGTCTGTACGGCACAGCCGATGGATGGTCTGGGCGTGCCATTTGCCCTTGTTGGAAAATGTCGGTACATTATTTCTTTCCAGATATTCAGCTATCTGCTCATAAGTGGCGCCTTCCTGACGAAGATCCTTGATTTTCGTAATAATATGTTTTTTCTCCGCACGGGACATCTTACGGACAATGGGCTCCTCCCCTTCCGTTCCTTTTTCACGGGCTACTTTTCCCACAGTATCAGATCCTGTTTTCTCGGGAAATATAGCAGAGGGTGCGGCAGATACATGAAAAAAATCCTGAGCGATGGGCAGAAGCCCTTCAAGTATGCTAAGCTTTCGCTCTTCTGCATCGGCATGACGCTCACGGGCTTCTGCGATGCGTTCGGCAGTATCGCTCAGGCCCTGAAGCAGACCATGAATCCCCAGAAGGGCTTCACTGATATTCTGCAGGACTTCCGTGCTTGCCAGATGGGACGGTTTCCGTGACTGGGGTGTCCGGCGGTCGTATCCTCCCCGCCGCTCAGGGTGAGGATAACTGGCCTCATGGGTTCCCCTTCCCTGCATTCGGTCTTTATGGGTGGAGCGGAGATTCTTTAAAAAATCATTCATACGGTCTCCTTGCCTGTGGAATATCGTCTGGAGCAAGAGGCGTCATTCATCCATATGGATCAAACAAATGTATAAGGTCCCGATGCAACGAAGCCGGGAAGAACAGCGTTACTGTCATCCCCGGATACAATACGTACGGTATACCCTGTGAGGGTAGACCCAAAGATAAAACAAGGATATAAGGACTGATATTGATTTTGGATAAAAAAAGAATACATTATAAAAATAGGAATTGTCAATTCCATAATTTTTCAGCTATAAGAAACGGTTTTGTTTTTTGAATTATCAAAAAATAAAAAACAACCGGTTTTGAAAGAATACATCTTTCCAGATCAAACCGGATTTTATTGCCGGTATAAAAATCCGGGCCGCCATGCCTGCAGCATACAAGAATCTTCGCATTCTCCGCACCGCCCATAGATTGCTGCCGGCAGTTTCATGTTATTTTATGTACCCTTAACCCGCCACAGACGGGGATAATCTTAGGACTACCATGTCATTTGAATCATTACATTTGCGAAACATTGCCATTATTGCCCATGTTGACCACGGAAAAACCACCCTTGTTGATACCATGTTTCGCCAGAGTGGCGTTTTTCGCCCGGACCAGGAAGTGGCTGAAAGAATCATGGACAGCATGGATATTGAAAGGGAGCGCGGCATTACCATTGCTGCTAAAAACTGCTCCGTTCGATATGGAGACACAAAGATCAATATTCTTGACACCCCCGGTCATGCCGATTTCGGAGCGGAGGTGGAACGCGCCCTCTCCATGGTTGATGGAGCCATTCTGCTGGTCGACGCCGCGGAAGGCCCCCTTCCCCAAACCCGCTTTGTTCTTAAAAAAACCTTTGAAGCACACATACCTGTCATTGTTGCCATCAACAAAGTGGATCGTCAGGATGCGAGACCACAGGAAGTTCTCAATGAAATCTATGACCTCTTCATCGATCTGGAAGCCACAGAAACACAAATAGAATTTCCATGCCTCTATACCATAGGGCGTGATGGTCGATCAGGCCCGGAACCAGATAAACTGGGAGATGATCTCAGCCTTCTTTTTGAAACCATACTCTCCCACATTCCCCCTCCCAAGGTGAATCCCGACGGACCTTTTTCCCTTCTGGTATCTGACATTGGCTACTCCGATTATCTGGGACGCCTTGCCATCGGCATGATCCGCAGTGGGACGCTGAAAAGTCGCATGCCCATTGTCCGTGCCAATGCAAAAGGTCAACTGATTCCCTTCCGGCTCTCCACCATGCAGGTTTATGAGGGGACCCAGCTGACTAAAAGCGATATGGCTTCGGCCGGTGAAATCGTGGTGCTTTCCGGCAACGAAGATGTGGAAATAGGAGATACGCTCACCCTTGCCGACACCCCATTGATTCAGCCCAGAATCCGTGTGGATGAGCCTACTGTTGCCATGCGTTTCACCATCAATAACTCCCCTCTGTCTGGTCGGGAAGGGACCCTTGTTCAATCCCGAAAAATCCGGGAAAGACTGGAAAAGGAGACCTTACGCAATGTTGCCATCCAGATCGAGAACACGGATGATAAAGACACCTTTCTGGTAAAAGGCCGTGGGGAATTCCAGATGGCCATTCTCATAGAAACCATGCGCAGGGAGGGTTTTGAGCTCTGTGTGGGACGCCCTGAGGTTATTTTTCGGGAAGAAAACGGTGTCCGGCTGGAACCCATGGAAGATGTATACATAGACTGTGACGAAACCTTTATGGGTGTTGTCACCGAAAAAATGTCCATTCGTAAAAGCCGCATGGAGTCCCTTGTCAACAATGGTTCCGGCAGGGTCAGGATGCACTTTATTGCTCCATCCCGGGCACTCATCGGATACAGGGATGAATTCCTCACGGACACAAGAGGGACAGGTATTCTTAACGCTCTTTTTGCAGGATATGAACCTTACAGAGGTGATTTCCCCAGCCGCTTTACAGGCTCTCTGGTATCGGATCGGTCCGGCGTGGCCATACCTTACGCCCTCTTTAATCTGGAACCAAGGGGTGTACTTTTCATTACACCGGGATCTCCCGTTTATACCGGAATGGTCATTGGCATTCATGCCAAGGATAACGATCTTGATGTCAATCCCTGCAAGGAAAAGAAGCTGACCAACATGCGTGCTTCCGGCAAAGATGACAATGTCACTCTGCGCCCTGTAAAACCCATGACCCTTGAAGCCGCGCTTCAGTTTATTGCAGAAGATGAGCTGGTTGAGGTGACGCCCTTAAGCATACGCTTACGAAAAACCTACCTCAATTACCACGACAGACAAAAAAATAAAAAACAGAAAACCAGCTGATCCATTCCATTCCTGAGATAAAAACATATCCCGCGCCTGTTCTTCTGTTCAGCAAAACAGAACCAGTGCGGGATATTTTTTTTATCCGTTACAAGGCTATCCTGTTTTGATTCAGGATCTTTCCGTCTCTGTCCCATAGTTATCAGCCTCTTCCACAAAGGCTTCAAACCCCTTTACATCAAGAAAACGGGTTATCATATCATTGAGGGTTTCAGCGGGATCTGCCTTTCCCCCTCTTTCCTTTGCCGCTTTTTTGGCGTTTCTAACCACGCTTGCCAAGGTCTCTGCACTGACCTGAATTCTCGCATGAACTGTCACTGATGTCATGGGGCTTCCTTTCACGGCTAATCAAAAAAAATCGCTGTTTTTCCACCATGCTCTCAAGTGCCTGCCGGATATGAGGCTCCTCCTTACCTGCGTCAAAACATTCAATCCAGAGAGTAGGTCAATAGAACCAGATCAGCATTCCGCATCACAGATCAAAAGCCTGATCAGCCGACCCGTCAGCCCTTTCAATCCGACGGTAGCCATCATGTTTGCTGGTAACGCATTATACATCTCTCCCCTTACGAACAAAACCCTGCCAGCAATCAATATAAAGCGCCTCATCAGAGCCCACCATGTCTTCTCGAAAAAGCTCATAGCGCCATACAAAAAATGGAGGCAGGCAGATATGCCTCCTCCACAGTTCTTTCTGGTACCGAAGGGGAGACTCGAACTCCCACGCCCGAAGGCACCAGATCCTAAGTCTGGCGTGTCTGCCAATTCCACCACTTCGGCTTTACGCAAAGTTTGTACGTAATTTTTACCCCAAGGTCAAGAGGAAGAAAAAAATACGCCTTCCAAGCAGGCCAGCCGCATGCAAAACGCGGTTAGGCTGATAACAGCTATCGGCCAGCCGAGGAAACCATTCAGAGTACCTGACGGAAAGGATAGCAAAAAAACAAAACTAGCATACCAGACTATCCGTACAACATGACGTTCGAATGAGGTAAAAAAATTACTTGTGATAACCCCGCTTTTTGCTGCTTATGCATTGACTTTTAAGGATGGGTATTTTAAAAAAAGATATCCGGATTACAAAAAGCATGGCTGGCACGGATGGCACGGCTCTGGTTTTCCCGCGTATTTTTTCCTACTATACTTCATGTACGGGTAAGGAAAAAAAGTGGCATAGGCTTCGGAGCATCAAGCACCCGCTTTTTCTCCTTCTGCCGGACTTACGATAACCATATTCTTACCGTCACCCTGTGACAATGCTCCATTTTTATGTATTCCACTCAAATGTTTGTGAAGGAGGTATCTGATGATCCGTTCGTTTTTTTTTCCCGTAACCCTTCTTGTGGCATGGGCGCTTTTTACTGCGGGCTGCGCCGGCACAACTGTTCAGCGGGTTGATCCCACCGAAGAAATTGCCCTGACCGACCGCTGGAATGCAACAGACTCACGCCTTGTTTCCGAAGAAATGATTGATGACATGCTCTCCTTCCCATGGATTTCTAGGTGGCAAACCGGAAACCCGAGAAATCCACAGCCTACTGTTCTTGTGATGGGCGTACGCAACCGTTCCCATGAGCACATTGCCGTAGACACCTTTGTCAACGACCTCCGTCGCGCCATGATCCGTTCCGGAAAAGTCGATTTTGTTGCCGGAGGAGACATGCGTGATGCCATTCGTGCGGAAAGACTGGACCAGGAATTCCAGGCAACGCCGGAAACAGCGGCAGCCATCGCCCAGGAAACTGGTGCCAACTTTGCCCTATCCGGTTCCATTGACTCTTTCGTAGATCAGGTGGATGGTCGCAGAGTAACAAGCTACCAGATAGACCTCCGGCTTATTGACATGACGACCAATCGTGAGGTCTGGTCCGGCCAGAAAAAAATTCAGAAATTCCAGCAGAAAAGTCGCCTGAGATTCTAAATCAGGTATGAATACGGTTCATGCCCGCTGAGAAAATCCCAAAAATGGGGAGCGGCATACCTTCCAAATCAGGGCCGCTCCCCATCTACAGAAACAAGGAGACCTTCCCATGTTCAGCCTAAACAACAGAATGCTAGCTGTACTTGGAATTTTTCTGCTCACCGCCTGCATGGGAACGACAGGAACGGGTGTTCATTCCTCCCACAAAACCGACGCTCCCCGGCCTAAGTGGACGACGGAACCTCCGCGGCAGGCAGGATATATTTTTGGCGTCGGCAGTGTGGAAACCTATGGCAACGCACGAACGGCCATTCAGCGGGCCCAGGAAGCAGCCAGAGTTGATCTTTTATCCCAGCTGAGGGTAACGGTCAGCGGCACTATGCAGACCAGCATACGTGTCGAAGGCGATGATGAAAGATTCGCCAGTATCCACAAAGTGGTACAGCAGGAAACCAGCTCCCGTGTGCAGGAAATTGAAATGACGGGTATTGAAATAACAGAGACCTGGCTGAACCCTGCCGAAACCGAAGCCTGGGCACTGGCAAGACTCAACAGGGCAAAGACGGAGAGTGAACTTCTATTTGGCCTGGAAGATCTGGAAGATACCCTCTTGAATCGGGGAACGGGAACCGGCAGCACCCTGGACCGTATCCGTCACATCATACCGAGTCTTACGGACCTTGAGGAGCGGAGGCAGATCCTCAACCAGCTTACCTTCCTTGCCGCAGGCAGCCAGATCCCTGACAGGGAAAAAGGCCGCCGTGTGGATGCCTTACAGGCAGAAATACGAAATCTGCTGGCAAGCCTTACCATCCGTCTTGAACCCCAGAACGACGACGCCATAAAAATGCTGGGAATTATGGCGCAGACCCTTACCCGCATGGGGTTTAACCTCCATGATGAAGGTGCAGATCTTCGCATCCGCCTTTCCATTTCCATGACGCCAGTGAGTCGGAATCAGATTTTTCATGTGGTCACCCAGGCAGAAGGTCAGGTCCAGACACCCGAAGGGAGAACCCTCTACGCCCTGCGTGAATCAGGCCGTTCATCTTCCAGTGATCCGCAGATTGCGCGGAACAAGGCCGTTGAAGACATGGCTCTGAAACTTGCGGATGCACTGGCTTCCGGCCTTTTTCAGCATCTTTAAAAAAAAATCACAAAACATCCAGGCATCCCGCAGATGCTTTTCAAACAACGATTCCTGCAGGCTTTCTAATTCCTGTACACCTGCAAGCTGATTCAAGAATGGGGAGATTGTATGCCAACACGGTTGAAACGAACAAGCCAACAGGTTCTATGTTTTTTTCTGGGTGCTCTCTTACTCCTCATAACGGGCTGTGCCAGTTACTCCAAAAAAATTGACGAGGCTACACTGGCCTTCCGGGACGGAGATTATCCGACGGCCGAGCAGAAAATTCAGGAAGTGCTGAAGGCAGAGCGTAACAGCCTGCTCCGGCATATGGAACTGGGTACCATACGTCATGAACAGGGTGATTACAGGGCAAGCAACGAGTTTTTTGAACAGGCCTACCACATGGCAGAAGGGTATTACGGAACCAGTATCCGGGAACTCATGACACGGGCCAGCACCAATGCGGGTATGCTTCCCTATAAAAGCGAGGTATTTGAAAAAATTTACATTCACTACTATAAAATGCTGAACTACATTTATATGGCTCAGTCCGATATCTCGCCAGAAGAAAAATATCAGCTGCTCGATGCTGTCCGCATAGAGGGCCGAAGGGCACAGATTATTCTAGACGATCATGTTTTCCGGACTGGGACCTATGAGGAAGCGGAAGAAGAGAAGGAAAAACTGCTCAACCAGTTAATGGGTTTTTTTGCCAAACTGAATGGTGAAGTCATTAATCCCAGAGAACTGACATTCCGAGATAATGCCTTCATGCATTATATTATGGCCGTCATGTATGAAAAATACGGCGAGCTGGACAATGCCCGTATCAGCTACGAAAGGGCTGCCAATATTTATGACAAGGGGTATGTCAAACAATACGGGCTGAGTCCTGCCATGGTGGATCAGGCACGTTTTGATGCTGCCCGTATTTTAAAAATACAAAGAGACCAGAGATGGCAACGAGTGGGTATGAATATCCGCAGTCAGGATCTAAAACGTCAGCTGAATGAGTACAGGGCCGGTCAAAATGCGGACCTTCTCGTGATTCAGGAGGTAGATCTCACCTCTTCCAAAGGGGAACTGAACCTGATTATGACCCTGAATTCGGAAACCAATCTGCTGGAGATCAAGCCATTACTCATCGGTTCCCGCGAAGAGCAAATCTATCAGCTTTCCTGGTTTTACTACCTATATGCTCCCAAGGGCATCATCAATGCCATACAACGTATCCAGCAGGAAAGTTACTATAATCCCAACGAGGTGAGACCAAAAACCATCAATATGACCCCTTTGAGGTCTGTTATGGAAGAAATTCCAGGCCTTATCCAGGCACTGGAAACCGGTGTGAGACTTGCCGTTCCCCTCTTCTATTACGATGATCCTCCCTTTACCAGCCATCTTGAAATTGATGGTAAAAAAATCGGTCCCATGCTGGATGCCGATAGCATAGCAGGGCTGAATATGGCCAACACCCTTGTACGTGCCCAGGGTGAGCTCACACAGGCCATGGCTGTGGAAGCTCTGCGTCTTTCCTCCTGCCTGCTGACGGGCATGCCTTCTTATGCCTGTTCCCTTACCGCTGCCGCCACCTGCATGGCAGACACCCGATCCTGGCTTACCCTGCCCCACACCATCCGCATACAGCGGGTGGCACTGCCGGAAGGGAGCTACCAGATACAAATCGTCAACCGCAACAACGGCTGGCTGCACCGGGATGAAAGCCGTACGGATCTTCATTCGGGAGAAATCAGGATCATCCGCAAGCGCAGTGTTTATAAACCCTGAACCAAGAGAGCCCCCTTATGATGGGGGCTCTCTTGGTTCAGCCTCCGTAACGGACCATTCGCCACATCTTTTCACCGCCCCACAAAGCCAGCCCTACGCTCAGAAGGGCTGAAGTATTTTCATTCGCCAAGCCATTCACGCCTTTTATTCTCTCCTCCGCTATTACCTGTACCACCAGTTCTTTCAGAGCTGTTTCAGCTATGATTTCAAAAGAATCAGGGCCTGACTCACCAACAAGAACCAGAGGAATATCCGCATGACCCGGGAACAGAGAAGTTTTGTGATCCTTGCAGAACCTGCCTCCGGAAGGCCTGAAAAGAATGCGGGGCATTACCTGTTTGAACTTGGGAGGCCTACCGATCTGGCTGAACTGTTTTTTTATAGTTCTATATTCCGGGTTCCGGTAAATCTGACTGACCGTATGCAGACGAAACCGGCTATCTCCCTGATTCAAAACCCCATAGAGCTTTTGTAAACCATACTTTTTGACCACACTCCGGCGGTTCATCTCCATGATACAGACCCATAGCCCGCTGTCTGCATCCTCCTGCACACCCGCAAGAAACACGGTTGCCCCCTATGAAAAAACGCCGGATGTCTGCCACCCGACGTTCTGATATCTGCCTGAAAATTCCGGCAGGCGTTATTGCGACAGTAACCTTACAAATCGGCAATATTCATGGCTGAACGCAATCTGTCCAGAAGAATGCGTTCAGGATCCTGAATCTGTTCATCCGCACGGGCAATGCGCTCAGCTATTTTTAAAGCTTCTTCCCTGTCTTTTTTCAGATGAATCAGTTTAGGCAGCGCATTCAGAGCCTGCTCCCTGTCCACCTGCAAAATACGGGATTGCTCCACGGCCAGTTTTCTCAGCTGAGACGGCTCCATGGTTCGTAACCTTGGATGCTCCCGGATAATCTGTTGTGCCATGATCAGTTCACTACGGTCCAGAATGGCATCTGCATTCATCATGGCAACCATGATCCGCGCCAGTCCTTCCTCAAAGCCCCCCTCTTCCATTCGGGAAAGCCATAACTCCCTATCCGTTTTTCTTCGTTCTTCCTTCGCCAGAATCTCTTCCTCAGGTTTTTTCCCGTAGACAAGCCCTTCAATGGCCGGTGTAAAGAAATATTTAGTGACCGGATTATCATAAATCAGCTTGAAAACGAACTCGTCTTTCCTGTCATTCATATCTCTTTTCAGGTCAAGACTTTCTTCTATAAGTGAGGACAGATTTTTTTCTATTTTTGCAAAAAAATTGGTGTTTCTGTCAATGGGTTTCCGGTTTTTACGCACAAACCTGCCCATGGTTTTGAAAGGCAGCATGAAAGGGTTCAGATCGGATATAGCATAACGCTGAACCCGCAAAGGATGGAGCTGCTTTAGAATTTCCGCCGTGTACCGGTTTGTTATTTTTTGAATAAAAGGACTGACAAAAATTTTATAGGCGGCATCATTGGCCTGGGAAAAGGTGGAAACCGGAACAAATGCCTCTTCATCCTCTATACCGTCATCATATTCCTGTATCTGTTCAACGGTACGCTCCACAAAACTCACCTTATAATCATTCATCCAGGGTTTGGAGGGCTCTTCTTCTATCACCATCTCATAAAGACCCGGTGCCAGATAGGGTATCATCTCCACAGATCCGATAATCTGGTTATGCTCCTTTTGGGCAACCTTGGCGGAAACAAAAATTCCCAGATGACCGATATCCTCATGCACAATATAGATAATAACCTGCTTATGCCGCTTCAGGTCCTCCGTTGTTTCATAGACCCGTGGAATCCAGTTTAAAGCCTGCTGAGGAGGCGTGATATTGTCACCACTGGAAGCAAATATGACAATGGGATCCTCCAGTTTTTTAAGGTCCAGCACCTGGCCTTCCTGCAGCCACAGCTTGCCCCGTTCCAATCGGTTGCCCACAAAAAGATTTTCGACAATGAAATGAATTTCATCACGGGTCATCATGAAAAAACCACCCCACCACTTTTCAAAATCCAAAAAACGGTGTTCTTCCGTATCGACCTTGTCGTATACGTTGTACAATTTGGTCCAGTAGGTATTCGACGGATTAAGGTTCTCAAAATTGGACACCAGATTGGCGCCATCAAAGAGACCGTTACCCAGATCGCTTAAAAGAGAATTGATCCATACCCCCCCGAGAATGCCCCCCTTATACCGCATGGGATTGGCTCCCTCCACACCGGACCAATAAGAAAGGGGAGAACCATTGAGTACCAGAGGTCCTGCAACATCCGGCCTGTCTGCGGCAACAAGAGCCGCAGCCCAGCCAGCCTGGCAGTTACCGATAATGGCCGGCTTTTCCGTGTCCGGGTGCCTGCGCCGTACCTCTTCGAGAAAGCGGACCTGAGCCTGCTGCACATCCACAAGAGTCTGCCCTTTAAACGGTTCCGTATAAAAAAGCATGAAGTAAACAGGATGGCCATTTTTCAAGGCCATGCCTATCTCTGAATCCTGCTTGGATCCGCCTATACCCGGACCATGACCGGCTCGGGGATCAATGATAAGAATGGGCCTTCGGGGTCTTTCCTTTCTTGGTGCTGTCTCCGCATCTTCTCTCCGTTCCTGTTTATCCGGCAGAGGATCTGCATTAGCTTCCCGCCTTTCCAGAATCCGGACCAGAGAAAAGTTAACCGGTCTTTCAAACTTTCGTCCATCGAGAACCATCTCATAATCGAAAACCAGCACAGGGGGCTGTCCTTCTTCAAGATGTTCAAGATAAATATTGCCCCGCTTTCGCAAAATATCCCAGAAAAGAACCTGCCGCTGCATGGAATCCGTTATATAGGCGGCAAAATCCTCCATGACTTGGGTTCCTTGTCCGGGAGTGAAATACGAAGAAATTTTCATTTTTTTCCTCTTCATTTCTATTGTATAGATAGCTCTACAGAAACTTTCCTTAGCACGTAGAACTATAGGCTGTTTTTTTTGCATTGCAACTTTTTTTAAGGTAAACAATTTGTTTTTTAAAGAAAAAAATTAAAAACACAGCATAAATAAGGATCTTTATTCCTATCACTATTGCAGATTCGTTGACAAATGCATGATAAAGGTGCTATTTGCGGTCGATTAATGACCAATGGTCAAAGAATGAACAGGGGTCAGAATGATCACAAAACAACAGCTTAAATCCAGACAGACCCAGGAAGAACTGATGGCAGCCGCCATCCTCGTTTTCGGTAAAAAAGGCTATACAGCTGCAACCATAGCCGAAATTACGGAAGCAGCCGGTTATGCCAAAGGAAATTTCTACAGATACTGGAAAAGTAAAGATGAACTCTTTCTTGATATCATGCAGGCAAGAATGCAGCTCCACAGAGAAGAAAGAAAACTGCCACTGAAAGCTGCCTCCACAGGAGAAGAAGCTCTGGCCGTACTGGTAGATTTTCTGGAAGCCCTGATAGCCGATGATGAATGGCCAAAAATTTTTCTGGAATTCACTGTGCAGGCTTCAGGAGACCAGGAAGTCCGGGAGAAACTCAATACCCACATATATCGGCTTTCCAGCGAGCTCTTTGCTGATATATTGCTGCCATATGCAAAAGATTACGAAAAGCTCCGGAAACTTGGGGCACTGGTTACCGCTCTTTTTGAGGGCTACCTGATTCAGCGCCGGATGGGCAGCACGGTTCTCGACCAGAGAGATCTTCGTGCAGCCATCCTCGAACTGGGTCGCCCTCTTTTTTATCCACCGCCTGAAAAACCCAGGCGGTCTTAATCCCGGGAGGTTGCATGCCCTGTTTTCTGCGAGGAACAATTTACCTGTTCCCCTTGCTGCTGCTCTGTACGGCTGCCATGGCCAACAATGCCCTGGAAGCCTTTACCGCTGATTTTGATTCATCCGAGGCCCCTTATCGCTGCATAGTTTCCAATGTCTCTCATCCGGTCATTCAAGGCGTTTCTGCCGGTTTTGTTCTCCGTGACCGGATATGGGAAAAAAGCAATGGTCAAATCTACGTGGACTTCAAGCCTCTGTCCATGCTCGGCGGCGAAGTGGAAGTGCTGAATCTTCTTCAGATGGGCGCCATACAAGGAATGGGAGTCAGCTCCGTAGCCGCCACCAACCTTGGACCCCGCTTCGGTGTTGTCAACCTGCCCTTCCTGGTAGATTCCTTTGACAAGCTCGAACGTTTTGTTAATTCCGGCCCCCTTTTCGACCATTTTCTCAGAGCAATGGAGCATCAGGGCATCATCGGTCTGGATATAACTGCCTACGGAAACTACGGATGGGCCAGCACCCAGCCTATTCAAAGTCTTGCAGAAGCCCGTACCATGAGACTTCGCATAGCGGAGGCAGCAGTCAATCAACTCATCTACCGTGAATGGGGTCTCCGGCCTGTGGTTATGCCGTGGCCTGATGTTCCCGTAGCCCTCCGTCAGGGTGTCATCAACAGCCTGGACCATACACCCACTGTGTGCAACATCACCCGGAAATTTGAGGTTGCCCGTCACTTCACAGAGGTGAACTATGCTCAGGGACTCTTTATCTGGATTTTCAACAAAGCATGGCTGGACAGTCTTCCCGATGACCTGAAAGTGCTTTTTCAGGAAACAGTGCGCGAAGTTGCTTCAGAAATACGGCAACAGGCAAAGGATCAGGAAGAAGATGAGATCAGAAAGGCTAAAGAAGCCGGCGTGACATTCCACAGGCTTTCCGATGCGGACATGAGTGAATTGAGGGCCCGGTCCGTCAGGGTGCACGACCGCTACAGAAATCAGATCAACCGCCTCTACAGACATGATGAATACAGGCCGGAAAATTATCTGCTCGAAATGCAGAACCTTTTGGACTATGTGCCGTGAAAATTCTTTTTCTCATGGTCCGCCGCATCGAGGAATGGACTCTTTTTATCGCTGTAATGACGGCTCTTCTTGGTCTTTTTGTATCCGTTGTGCTGAGATACTGCTTCCATATTACCTTTGCCGGTGCCGATGAGCTGGTACGCAATACCATTATTCTTACCACCTTCATCGGCCTTTCCGCAGCCATCCGGAAAGACAGGCTTATCCGTGTCGATGCCATGGCTCAGCTGTTTCCGGGTCTTCGTTTCATACTCACCCTGATCAGTCAGGGCGCGGTCATGTTATTTGCCGGTCTGCTCATCCGTTTTGGTATGGAGCTCGTCATCATGATGCATCAGACCGGCCAGAACACCATCATATGGAATATGCCCCTATGGATTCTGTACGCCATCCTTCCCGTTTCCGGCGTACTGATGGCCATACGAACGGCTGAAGAGCTATGGAAACTGCTGTGCCAGCGTCCAAACAGCCCTGACCGGGAACGGGAAGCCCCATGACAACACCCGATATGATCCTTCTTCTTATTCTTCTTGGCGCAATGGCAGCGTATATTCCCGTTTTTATCTGTCTTGTCTTCACTGGCCTTGCAGGATTTCTGCTGTTTACGGATATGCCCGTTCTGCTGGTATTCCAGACATTGCTTCGCAGTCTTGATAACTTTGCCCTGGTGGTTGTTTTATTTTTCATACTCTGCGGCAACGTCATGACTTCCGGGAAAATAGTGGAAAAACTCATACGGGTCGCCCAGGCTTTTGTTGGTTTTCTGCCCGGAGGCCTTGGAATGGCTGGCGTGCTTGCCTGTGCCTTTTTCGGTGCCATTTCAGGATCCACAGTCGCTACGGTTGTGGCCATAGGCGGATTTATGATTCCCGCATTAAAAGCCCACGGCTACCCGGAAAGCTATGCCGCAGGAGTTATGACCACAGCACCCAATCTGGGAGTCATCATTCCTCCCAGCATCGGCATGATCCTTTACAGTATGATCAGCAATGTGTCGCTGGAAGGACTGTTTCTCACGGGATTTATTCCCGGAATACTCATTGTCCTTGCCACTTGTCTCTATACGGCATGGATATTCCGTAACAACAAAGACCTGCATACCACCCAGCTGAACGGAAAGGAAATGCTGGCTTCCATAAAGGATGGCGTATGGGCACTTCTTCTGCCCGTAATCATTTTTGGAGGTATTTTTTCTGGGATTTTTACAGCTAACGAGGCTGCTGTGGTGGCTTCGCTCTATGCCATTCTTGTAGAAATGCTTATCCACAAGTCCATGGGCCTCAAACGGCTGAAAGAAGTAGTGGTGGATTCTGCCATTACGTCGGCAAGCCTCTTGATTATTGTGGCAGGAGCTACGGTTTTTGGCCGGTACATGACCCTGCAGAACATACCCGGTCGTATTACGGACGCTGTTCTTACGGGGGTCAGCTCTCCGGAAATGCTGCTTCTCCTGTTAAACATAATGCTTCTTTGTGTGGGCATGTTCATGGATATTATTTCCGCCACACTCATCCTTGGCCCAGTTCTCGTACCCATTATCATCCATTACGGCATTGATCCCATGCATTTCGGACTTATTCTCACCATCAATCTGGCACTGGGATACTGCACCCCCCCCGTGGGAGTCAGTCTGTTCATTACAGGCTCCGTGGCTCGTAAAAACCTTCTTTTCATGTCAAAGGCTGTCATGCCTTTTCTGATCATACAGATTATTGTGCTTCTTTTTCTCACTTATGTTCCCAGCGTGGTACTCTGGCTGCCCCGGCTGCTGGGTTATATTCCGTAAAAAAAAAGGTTTTCTCCATAGTGGAGAAAACCTTTACTACTGTGCCATACAATCCATGTCGCCATCTGCCATTCACCCTGACAGGATAAACGGTTGCAGCCTACCAGCAGAAATAAGGCAATGGGAAATCAGGCGCATCCCATTTACTGTGCCTGGAGCCGTACTCCCGAAGCCCGGTTAGGGATTTAGCAGAATTTCTGGGAATGCGGAAGGATGTGCTGCAGCTGTTGCATGTCGGGAATAAAAAAGGAGTCCAAGGATAGTGCCGTGTACGATGCAATGTGGGTGATGATGATTTTGCTTTCATATCAACTTCCTGGCCCGGACATTGGCCTGAAAAAACAGGTTGTTTGTTCGTTCCAAATTTTCATAACAAAAGCCGGTTGGCTTATGTCAAAAACAAGTCTTTCGAATTCATAGAAATGAACCCAAGTGATGCCTGAGCACCTGACCTGAATGATCCAAAACCAATGCCAGCCTGTACCCCTTCATTAAAGGGGGTGGTACCGAAGGGGAGACTCGAACTCCCACGGACGTAAGTCCACTAGACCCTGAACCTAGCGTGTCTACCAATTCCACCACTTCGGCACAAAAACAACAATTATTTTTCAGCAACTACATGCTTCCCAGTGTCTTGTCAACTCTTTTTCCTATGGTACCGAAGGGGAGACTCGAACTCCCACGGACGTAAGTCCACTAGACCCTGAACCTAGCGTGTCTACCAATTCCACCACTTCGGCATATTGCTAAAATTTTCAAGAGCTTTTGAGAAAAATTAAAGACTATTGACCTCAGCAACGCGAAGTTTTATATAGCCCGCAGCCTGTGGTGTCAAGAAGAAAAAAATCTTAAACCGGTATCCGGGTAGAAAAATACCTTGCCTGCCCGTGGATACTTTCAGAACAGGAAACAGTCAGATCATGCAAGTCATTGAGCATATTTCAGAAATCCTGCAACCTTTTCATAAGGCTGTTGTCAGCATCGGCAATTTTGATGGTGTCCATAAAGGTCACACAGCTCTTTTCCAGAGGGTCCGCGAAAAGGCAGATGCCATTGGCGGAACAGCCATCGGTATCACCTTTGACCCCCACCCTCTTGTGGTGATCCGGCCCGATCACAGACCTCCCCTCATTACCATGAAAGAACAGAAAATTGAACTCATCACCGCAACAGGGATGCTGGACGTTCTGCTGGTGCTGCCTTTTGACAAAAAATTTGCTACCATACCTGCAGAAGATTTCATCCGGAAATTTCTGATCCAGACCATAGGAATGCAGGGTATTATAGTGGGACCGGACTACGCCTTTGGCCGCAATCGCGAAGGAAGCATTGAGCTTCTTGAAAGGCTGGGAGCAGAACTTGATTTTGATGTTACCGTTCCCCAGTGGATCACATCCGAAAACAGACATGAGCGGATCAGCAGCACAAAAATTCGGGAGGTTGTAGCCCTGGGGAATGTAGAAGCTGCCGTTCCCATGCTGGGCCGCTACTATCAGGTACGGGGCCGGGTTGAGAGCGGACGGCAGAGAGGCGGACGACTTCTGGGCTTCCCAACGGCAAATATAGGGCTTCAGGACGAACTCTGCCCTGCCGCCGGTGTCTATGCCGTTACCGCAGAGACCCATCAGGGTACCCATCTTGGCGTTGCCAATATCGGATACAGCCCTACTTTTGATGACAACATCTTTACCGTGGAAGTTCACATTCTGGATTTTTCAGAAAATATTTACGGAAAACAAATCAGGATCAACTTTATTCAGAGATTAAGGGGAGAAAAAAAATTTTCCGGTATAGAGGCTCTGTCTCAGCAGATTCACTATGATATTGAGAAAGCCAGGGAAATATTCAACCAAAAAGAACTGAAAGAAAAACCATGAATAAAGCACAGCAAACGGGCATGATCATAGCACTTCCCCTTTCCTTGGGAGCTCTGTATCTCGCCTTCCGCCATGTACCCATGGTGGAGCTGACTGCTTACTTCACCAGCCTGAACTACGTCTGGCTGCTGCCCGCCATCCTTTTCTGTCTTTTGGGCTATGTGCTCCGAGCATTGCGCTGGCAACTGCTGCTTCGGCATAAAAGGCAACTGCGGTTTCTCCCGGCCTTTCATCCCATGATGATCGGTTTTATGCTCAACAGCATCCTTCCCGGCCGTGTAGGGGAAGTAG
This sequence comes from Desulfobotulus pelophilus, assembly GCF_026155325.1. Lineage (NCBI taxonomy): Bacteria > Pseudomonadati > Thermodesulfobacteriota > Desulfobacteria > Desulfobacterales > Desulfobacteraceae > Desulfobotulus > Desulfobotulus pelophilus. The sequence continues at coordinate 114,795 of NZ_JAPFPW010000006.1, forward strand.
TCCGACCGGCACTTCTGGCCAGAAAGGAAAAGATTCCCTTTCCCACAGCTTTTTCCACCATTGCGGCAGAGCGTGTTCTCGACCTTGCGATTCTTCTCAGCCTCCTCGCACTGATTTTTGGTTTCGCCGACATGACTTCCGCTGAGGTTCACTCTTTCGGGGATTACAGATTAAGCACGGATACCCTTGCTCTTATAGCAAAAAACATGGCCTTGCTCTGCCTGGCCCTTATAGGCATTATCATCTGCCTTCAGATCAACACCCTCAGAAATCATGGAAAAGCCATACTCCGCAAATTGGTTTCCCATCTCCCCGGCCTGTCTGCAGGAAATCGGAAAACCATGGAAAACCGAGTTCTTCCGTCAATGGAAAAACTGCTGGATCAGATTGCCTCCGGTTTTGATGGCCTCCGGAAGCCGTCAAGACTTCTCCTCTGCCTGGTGTTTTCCCTTGGGGTATGGCTGATACAAGTGCTGCCATTCTGGTTCCTTGCACAGGCAGGGACAGGGATCCCGGCCACCATGGTTCAGCTGACAGCCGTCATGGTACTGGTAAACTTTTTCATAGCCATCCCTTCTGTTCCGGGATTCTGGGGAATATGGGAAGCAGGTATTGTTTTCAGCCTGGCTCTCTTTGGTATACGGGGAGCCGATGCCGCAGGCTACGCACTGCTTACCCATGCTGTCCTCATGTTTCCAGTAATCTTTGTGGGACTGGGTTCCGCCCTTCTTACAGGATTTCGTTTTTCGGCCAACCATGATCCGGAGGCCTGCCAGAAAGATCTGAACGATTGTGACAACCTCAAAAAACGCTGAAGAGAGCAACTTTTTCTTCCCATTTACCGTGCATTCACTATAATTACTGTTTGCTCTCACTCCTGAAATGGTTCGAGGGGTGGGCGAATGCCTGCAGGACGCCTGCATTTTATTTTTTCATACAGCAACAATCTCCATAGCGGTGGACTTTTGCCGCTAGAGCCGTTTTTTCAGGAAGGCATACCATGGCCCTACGTTCCATTCTCACATATCCGGATCCTTTTTTAAAACAACCGGCATCTGCAGTTAAAAATTTTGGTGACAGTCTCCAGCGACTTCTTAGCGACATGGCCGATACCATGTATGAAGCTCCGGGGGTTGGCCTTGCCGCCAATCAAATAGGAGTCAATGCAAGTATCCTCATATTCGACCCCGATCCGGATCCTGAAAAACGAAATTACAGGGTGCTTGCCAATCCAGTAATTATTGAAAGTGACGGCACCTTTATTTCCGAAGACGAGGGATGCCTCAGCGTGCCGGACTTCAGGGCTACGGTAAAACGATATAACCGAATCAGGGTTGAGGCCAAAAATGAAAATGGTGAACCCATATGCCTTGACCTCGAAGGCTTCCCAGCCGTTATAGTGCAACATGAAATGGACCACCTTCACGGCCTTCTTTTCATTGACCGCATCAGCCCGCTCAAACGCAACCTGTACACACGTCGTGTGGCGAAACAGCTTCGCAGGGAGACAGCCTGATGCCGTTGAATCTGGTTTTCATGGGAACGCCTGAATTTGCTCTGCCCCCCCTCCATGCCCTTGTGGATGCCGGGCACAAAATACTGGCCGTGTATACCCAGCCGGACAAACCCAAAGGCCGGGGGAAAACAATTCAGGCCCCGCCCGTCAAGGAAGCTGCCCTTCGCCTGGGTCTGCCTGTCCATCAACCCTTATCCATGAAGCAGGATGGAGTATATCAGGAGCTGTCCGCTCTCAGGCCCGATGCTTTTGTGGTTGTGGCCTATGGACATATTCTCCCTCCACGGATTCTGGCCATCCCCCGTCTCGGACCAGTGAACATCCATGCCTCCCTTCTGCCCCGCTATCGGGGTGCGGCTCCCATTCAATGGGCTGTTGCGCAGGGGGAAAGTCATACCGGCATCACCACCATGCTCATGGATGCCGGGATGGATACAGGTGCCATTCTGCTTCAGCGAAGCCTTCCCATCGGGAAAAGAGATACGGCCGCCGATATGCATGACAGACTTTCCCTTCTCGGAGCAGCTATGATCACAGAAACGCTCTCCGGACTTGATAACGGCCATATCACTCCCGTACCTCAGAAGGAGGAAGAAGCCTCCTACGCCCCTCTTCTGAAAAAATCACATGGACATATCAACTGGTCGCTTTCTGCGGAAGCCATCTGTTCCCATGTAAGGGGCATGACACCATGGCCGGGTGCCTATACCCTGTACGACAACAGCCACCTGAAAATTTTTGAAACACAACCTCTGGCGCTGCACCATACACAGGTACCGGGAACCGTCCTGCCATCTCCCAAGGAAAGCCTGATCGTGGCCGCGGGAGAGAATGCCATTGCCATCACCGTTCTGCAGGGATCATCAGGCAAACGGATGGCAACCAGCGACTATCTCCGGGGAAAACCCATTACCGCAGGCACTCTTTTTTCATAATCTTTTTCAAACCAAGGACTTCCATGCAAAGCGACGCCAGAAAAACTGCCCTGCAGGTTCTGATTAAAATCCAGGCCAAACACCTGCCGCTGGATCTTGTAATCGAAGATTTTCAGTCTACCATCAACGCGATGGACCCCAAAGACAGGCGTCTCATGAACGCCATTGTCTATGGCGTGCTTCGATGGCGCAGCCGCCTGGACCGGGTCATAGGAGCAAGCTCACGCACTCCCATCCAAAAAATTGAGCCCAAAATACGAGATATCCTGCGTATTGCCATATTTCAGCTGATCTATCTTGACAGAGTCCCCGAATCGGCTGCTATTCATACTGCGGTTGAACTCACAAAACATATCAGCACAACCAGGGGGGCACCGGGTTTTGTAAACGGAGTTCTGCGCAACGCGCAGAAAAGCTGGAAAGAAGTTTACGATCCACCAGAAAACGAGCCATTTACTGCGCGCATGGCCTGGAAACATGCCATTCCGGAATGGATGCTGCTACGTTGGACCGCACGCTTTGGCGAAACAAAAACAGCCCTCCTTTCCCAGTACGTCAACCGCATTCCTGCCATGACGCTCCGGGTGAACCGTCTGCGTACGGATACGGAAAGTCTCAAGGCTCTGCTTGATGACAAGGTTAAGGAAATCACACCGAACCCCTGGGTTCCCGATGCCCTTGATTTTTCCCATCCTGAAGGTTCCATTGACCGGCTTCCCGGATTCAAGGACGGCTTTTTTCAGATTCAGGATGCGGCAGCTCAGCTTGCCACCTTCATGCTTGCCCCAAGGCCGGGAGAGCGCATTCTTGATGCCTGTGCCGGATATGGCGGGAAAACTGGTCATATGGCTCTGCTCATGCAAAATAAAGGTGACATTACCGCTGCAGACATCAACGGCTCCAAGCTCATGCGTCTTTCCCATGAAATGGAACGGCTGGGAGTTCATATTGTCAAAACCCGGACCCTTGACCTCACCCGCGGCGATGCCGCCATGAATCTTGGCCGTTTCGACCGTATCCTTCTGGATGCACCATGTTCCGGTATGGGCGTCATCCGTAGAAATCCGGATATCAAATGGAACCGGGATGAAAAAAGCCTTGAACATTTTTCCCGCCGCCAGGCCGAATTGCTGGATACCCTAGCAGGTCTTCTCAAACCGGGGGGGCTTATGGTGTATGCCGTATGTTCCACGGAACCGGAAGAAACCACAGAGGTGGTGAATGCCTTTCTTGAGCGCCACCCTGAGATGAAAAAAGAGGCTCCCGGAACTAAATTTCCCCAGGAAGCACGAGCTCTCATTACGGAGCAGAATGATTTTATGCCATGGCAGGAAACCTTTGAGCTGGATGGTTTTTTTGCCACAGCGTTCCGTAAATCCGGACGCCGCAAGGTTGTCACATCCTGAAGGCCCCGATGATGAAAAAATCTGCCACTGTAATAAAAATTGCAAAAGGGCTGACAGGACTGATGCTGTTCTGCGGCCTTGCAGCTTTGGGTGCCTATTTCAGCCTTTCGTTTCTGCTTCGCAGCACTTCAGAAATAGTGGTGCCGGACCTTAGGGAAAAAGACATCGTAGAGGTTCTGGAACGCATGGAAGCAGCCCGTATCGGCGTGCGGGTTGCAGGTTTTGAATTTTCTGGTGCTCTTCCCCAGAACTATGTACTCCGCCAGGATCCTCTTCCCGGCCATGTTCTCAAGGAAGGCAGAGAAGTACGGGTATTTCTTTCAAGGGGGGTACAGAAATTTGCCATACCGGATACCCGTGGACTCCGGAAGGAAGAAGCTCTGAGTCGTTTCAGAAACATGCATTTTCAACCCGGACATATCACAACAGTCTTTCATGAGGCCCTGCCTCAGGGTCATGTGGTTGCAAGCGACCCTCCGTCGGGAAGCCTTGCTGCAAACGGAACATCCATCCATCTTCTTGTGAGTTCCGGTAAACGGCCCGTAATGATCCGCATGCCGGATCTCGGCGGTATGCATGCCGACGAAATGCTGGCCATCGTGGAAAAAAGTCTCCTCCGGATTACGGACATCCAGAGTACCTGGGTGCCGGATATGCCGCTGAACCGGGTAATGGATCAGCACCCGACTCCCGGGACACAGGTCACCGCCAGATCCGGTATCACCGTATACATTAACCGTGACCCGGACCATAAGCGCGACAGTCTTGATATCCTGTCAGGAATGAGACTCATCCGTTATCGTCTTCCCCACACCCTTATTCGCTCCCATATCCGTGGAACGATCTCTGCTTGGGGTACCGAATTTGATTTTGTAAATGATGTCTTTGATGGAAACAGGGAAATCTCCTTACTCATACCCGGTACAACGGAGGCCCATATCCGGATTGAAGAAAATGGTTTTCCGGTTTATGAAGCCAGACTGGATCCCTTTAGCACCCGATCACAGATTCTTTACGATGCAGGACAGTATGGGATGTCCCTGATCCCTCCCTCTTTTCTTTACAAAGACAGAAAGCCAGTAACCGAAAATTCCGATGAAAGCGTAACGCCATGAAAACCCTTATTGCTCCTTCCATTCTCTCCGCTGATTTCACACGCCTTGGAGATGAAATACGGGCTGTGGAAACTGCCGGAGCAGACTGGATTCATGTTGATGTCATGGATGGCCGTTTTGTACCGAACATCAGCTATGGTCCCATCATCGTTGAAGCTGCCAGAAAATGCACAACTCTTCCCCTTGACGTGCATCTGATGATTGTGGAACCCGATTCCATGATTCCGGCCTTTGTCAAGGCTGGTGCCTCATGGATTTCCGTACATGCGGAAGCCTGCCCCCATCTGCATCGCAGCCTGCAGCTGATCCGCAGCCTGGGTGCAAAGGCCGGTGTTGCGCTCAACCCGGGTACCCCACCGGATGTACTGGATTATGTGATAGATGATGTTGACTTCATCCTTGTGATGACCGTCAATCCGGGTTTCGGGGGTCAGCAGTTTATTCCCCAGTGTCTGGACAAAATTGCCCGTATCCGTGAAAGGATAGTCCGAAGCGGGCGGACCATTCATCTGCAGGTAGACGGAGGCATCAATCAGAAAACCATCCGCCAGGTTACCATGGCCGGAGCGGATATTCTCGTTGCGGGTTCCGCTGTTTTCGGGACCGGAGATTATGGCCGAACCATCCAGCAGCTTCGCAATGTTGCCCAGCAAGGCCCCGAAAGGATCGAAGAATGATGGGAAGCATTCTTGTCATCCATGGTCCGAATCTGAACATGCTTGGTAAGAGGGAACCGCATATTTACGGAAGTCTCTCCCTTGATGATATTAACGCAGCTCTCATGGAAAAGGCGAATCAGGAGGGCTTCCTCCTTGAATCCTTTCAATCCAACCATGAAGGAGAGCTGGTGGACCGCATCCAGAAAGCCTTTGGTCATACAGACGGTCTGATCATCAATCCCGGCGCCTTTACCCACACCAGTGTCGCCATACGGGATGCACTTCTTATTCTGAATCTGCCTATCATTGAAGTTCACATCTCCAATATTCATAAACGCGAAGAATTCCGAAGGCACTCCTTTGTTTCGGATATTGCCACAGGTCAGATTGTGGGCCTGGGCGCAAGGGGATATATCCTTGCCCTCTCCGCCATAATGTCCATACTTTCCAAGGAGGATTCTCTGAAGTGAGCCCCAGAAAGACCTTTGAGCGGCTGCCGCTGGCAAAAAAGGAACGCGTTCTGGAGGCAGCTCTGCATGAATTTGCCCAGCATGGCTATGGTGGAGCCAGCATCAATCGTATGGTGGAAAGGGCTGGTATAGCCAAAGGATCTGTATTCCAGTATTTCGGAGACAAAGAAGGCATATTCGCAGCGGTTTTCAGCCACAGTCTCCATCAAGTAAAAAACGCGCTGAGAAGAATTCGGGATGATGCGGATGATACGGATATTTTTAACCGGATCGAACGAGTTTTTCACACAGGCCTAGCTTTTACTCAAAATCACCCCCTTGTGTACAGGCTGTACACCCATCTGATCACGGCTTCGGATATCCCCCAGAGGGACCTACTTTTATCGAGCCTCCGCAGTGAAGGCAAATTTTTTCTAGGAGAAATCCTTCAGGCCGCCATGGAGAGAGGAGAAATCCGATCCGATCTCCCCATGGATGAAGCACTCTTTCTGCTGGAGGCCGTGATGGACCGTTTTCTGATGGCAACGGTGATGCCCTGTCTGGAGTCAGACTTCCTTCACGAAAGTTCGCCAAAAGACCGGGTTCGGGGCTTCATCCGCATCCTCCGGCATGGAATGGCCCCGGAAAAACCATGAAACCCATTCTCATACTCACAGCTGTTGATGGCGAAGCCCGCCCCATACAGAGCCTGCTGTATGGTACGAAGAGCATGCAAGTGGCCGGCCTTCCCGTAATCCGGGGTTACTGCGCGGGCCAAAGGGTCTACCTCTTCACTTCCGGTCCTGGCACCTTCAATACAGCCGCCAGACTTTCTGTACTCCTTTCCCGCATACACCCGAAACTGATACTCCAGGCTGGTTGCGGAGGCATGTACCCCGGCAGCGGTCTTGTCATGGGTGGCCTGGCAGTGGCAACCATGGAGCTTGATCTTCATACAGGACTGGAAAGCCCATCCGTACTCCCCTCTCCCCTGCCCTTTTCTCTTCTGGATAACGGCCCTCACCGCCCCGGGCTCTATCCTGCGCACGAAAGCCTTGTGCGATCTGCCATGGCTATTCTCCGTAACGAGAACCTGAACCCGGTCTCCGGACCTTTTGTCACACTGAGCTGTGTCAGTACATCGGGAGAAAGGGCCACTGCCATAAGGGAAGAAACGGGTGCCATCATCGAAAACATGGAGGGAGCGGCTGCATTTCATACAGCCGCCCTGTATCATATTCCCATTCTGGAGCTCCGCAGTGTCAGCAATCCCGCTGGGACACGCAGAAAAGAAGACTGGGATCTGAAAACGGCCTTTCTCAGGGCAGCAGAAGGAGTTGGCTCTCTCCTTAAAGCGGCTATCCAGCCCTGAAGGGGTTGGCTTGGAATTTTTCGCCGCCAGATCAGGCCACAGGTTTCTCTTATTACACATACTAATTGGCTCATAACGCACTCGACATTAAGCCAAAATATACTGAGTGTCTTGTTCTCTAAAAAACTGGCAACTTTTATGGTTTGCTTTTGCAATGATCTCAATATAGAAAAGGCCTTTTTTTTGAGATCTTCCGGTCCTGAAACAACCATCTTTCCAATCTTGTGATGTTTCAGGTATCCCCATACCATTTCATCCGGGTTCAAATGGGGTGAGTATGGAGGCAGGAAGAATAAACGGAGCCTTCCAGCCGTTTCTTCAACAAATTTATTGACCTTGCCTGATTTATGGACGGGATGCCCGTCCACAATGAGAAAGACAGGAGAATCAGCTTTGTAAATCAGACGTTTCAAAAATGAGATGAACTTATCGGAATCCATTTTTCCATCAATGGTCATGAACCGGAGTTCCCCCGAGGGAGTGATAGCCGAAACCATGTTGATACCAAAGCGAGCCCCCGTTTTTTCAACGACGGGGGTGACTCCTGTGGGAGCCCAGGTCGTCCCACTGTGGTAGTCTGATCTTACGGTTGATTCATCGGCAAAAAAGATTTTTGCATTCTCTTTTTCAGCTTGCTTCTTGATTTCCGGGAATTTGTTTTGAACCCATTCCTTTACCCGGTCTTCGTCCCTCTGCCAGGCTTTTTTTAAAGGCTTCTGCGGCGAAAAACCAACTTTTTTCAAAAGACGACCGACAGTGGCATTACTTATGGAAACATCGAACTCCTTTTTGATAAACTCCCGAATCATTTCACGGGTCCACAGCGCAAATGGGAATCCGTAGTCCATAGGATTTTTATCCGCTATCTTCCAGAAAAGCTCATCAAAATCTTTGGTCTGGAACTTAACGGGCCGACCTGAGATCGGTTTCGTCTTTAAAGCGTCAAGGCCGCCTTTGCGGTATTTGGCTATCCACTGGTAAATTGCGGATCGATGGTAACCCAGAGCCCTGGCGATAACCTCTGGGCTTTCACCCGATTCGATCTGCTGCACGGCGCGTATGCGGATAGCCTCACGGGTCTTATGATCGAGTTTTCTAGCGTCTTGTTTTTTCATAAGCAGCAATATACATCATGTCGAGTGGGTTTTGAACTTTTTAGTAAGAGAAACCTGTTCCATAGAAGGACCTGTGCCTGCAACAGGAAAACCACAGGTCGGCAGAATTCAAGAACGGGTAACGGCTCCGTTCAGGTCAACCCCTTTGCCTGCCTGCCATATTCCTCAGTCTGGCAATACGCTCTTCCATGGGAGGATGGGTGGAGAAAAGCTTTGCCATGGAAGAGCCTCCGGAAAGCGGATTGACAATAAACATATGAGCCGTAGCTGGCCTTGCATCATCCATGGGTCTTCTTGCAACGCCCTGCTGCAGCTTATTCAGCGCACCGGCAAGAGACAGGGGATTGCCACAGAGCTCAGCCCCCTTTGCATCCGCCATGAACTCACGGGACCTTGAGACTGCCATCTGTATCAGACTTGCGGCCACAGGCGCAAGAAAAGCTATCAGCAAACCTCCAACCACATTACCCCTTTGACCATCGCCACCCCGTCCACCGAAAATGGCCGCCCACTGCATCATGCTGGCTATCATTGAAATAGCTCCTGCAAAGGTTGCGGCCACGGTACCCACCAGAGTATCCCGATTGGCAACATGGGCAAGTTCATGGGCCATCACCCCTTCCAGTTCTTCCCGGGAAAGCAGGTTGAGGATACCCCTTGTGGCGGCCACAGCTGCATTCTCCGGATTTCTGCCTGTGGCAAAGGCATTGGGGCTGTCCGATGGGATCACATACACCTTCGGCATGGGCAGGCCTCCCCTCCGGGCGAGTTTTTCCACAATTTCATAGAGTGCCGTTCCAGGCTCTGCCTCTTCCGCCTTGTACATACGAAGCACAATTTTATCGGAGTTCCAGTAGGTGAAAAAATTCATCCCCGCTGCTATGGCAAAAGCAATCATTGCACCGGAACTGCCTCCTATGGCACTGCCCATACCCACCATCAGGAGGGTTAACAAAGTGAGCAAAAACCCGGTTTTCAGACTGTTCATGGAAACCTCCGTCTCTTTTCCTTATGTAAAGCTTGTTTTTTCGGTATTATACTGAATACGAAAGAAGATTTGATCATAATGTAATGGAAAAAATAAGAAATATTCCATACAAGTCAAGATATGAATAAAGATTCATCTGAAAAGGCTGCTTCCCAGCAGCAGCAGGTCATGGTAAATGAGCTGCTGGGTCCATATGGCTGGCCCGTCCGGATTCATTAAGGATCCTATTTCATCCACCTGACATGTGCAAAGGCAGACCATGCTGAAAATCGGAGAAATGAACGAACTGGTAGCCGAACGGCGTCTTGAATTCGGATTTTACCTCACCTGCGGTGAAGAAGAAGTTCTCCTTCCCAATAAATATGTACCGGGAGATCTTAGTATCGGAGATTCCATCCGGGTTTTTGTGTACACGGATTCTGAAGACCGGCTCCTTGCCACAACCCTTACGCCAAAGGCCATGGTGGGAGACTATGCCTTGCTGAAGGTAAAAGATGTCACGGATTTTGGTACATTTTTTGACTGGGGGCTGGAAAAGGATCTGCTGGTTCCCCTGAATCAGCAGCGCCACAACATGGCCATCGGACAGAGGCATGTGGTCCGGCTCTGTCTGGATGAAACAACACGGCGGGTTTACGGCACCACCCGTATCAGCCGTTCTTGTAAACAACACACCAACGAACTCCTTCCCGGTCAGGAAGTGCATCTGCTGATTTATAATATTACCAGGCTGGGCTATCAGGCGGTAATCAACCAGTGCTACGACGGGATGGTGCATAAAAACGAAATCTTCACGGAGATTACCATTGGTGATCAAATTACCGGTTACATTTCTAAAATACGTGAGGACGGTAAAATTGACCTTGTCCTGAAAAAACCAGGATACACGTCCATTTCCGTGTCAGCGGAAAAAATTATCACAGCTCTCGAAAACGCAGGTGGATTCATGCCCTGCACGGACAAAACGGTGCCAGAAGAAATATATAATTTTTTCTCCATGAGTAAAAAAGAATTCAAACGTGCGGCTGGCAATCTTCTTAAAACCGGAAAAATCCTTATGACGGATAAAGGTATCTCACTGAAAACACCTCCATCTTAAGAGGATGAAGCGCGGATGAGGGCACGGATCAGGCGTTGCTGGGGCCGGTTCCAAACCAGCCATTCCGGATGCCACTGTACTCCCAGGATAAACTGGTGATCCAGTGACTCAATGGCCTGCACCAGCCCGTGCCGATCACGGGCGACAACAGCAATGCCCCGCCCTGTTTCCTGAACCGCCTGATGATGCAGACTGTTCACCCGGCACCAGGTAACACCCAGAATCCTGCGCAGTCTGCTGCCCGAACAAATGCCCACATACTTACGGGGCAGCACGGTCCGTCTCGGTATCAATCCTTCATGGCTGATATAGATATCTCCATACAGCGTTCCCCCGAAAAAGACATTGATCATCTGAGCTCCCCGGCAGATTCCAAGCACAGGACAATTTCGGGGTATGAACTGCTGGAGGAGAGCCAGCTCAAGCCTGTCCCTTGCCGGGTCCAGCCGGACATCAGGGACAACATCACCGCCGTAAAGGGAGGCATGGATATCATCGCCCCCCCCGATGATCAGGCCATCCAGCCGCACCGGAAAAGACCGGGACGGAGAAAGACGTAGGGGCTGGCCCCCCTGTCTCCATACAGCAAACCAGTCAAAAAACCAGGAAAGCTGACTCTTATCGTCCGATGTCGTGATACCAATCAGAGGACGTGCCATTGCACAGCGTCTTCCTTTCTTTACAGGTCACGCATCCAGGTACGGAAGTGCTCCATCCATCGGTCCATCCTTCCAGAGGATGCCCTCTGCAGATATTCGGAAGATATACGGGCAAGTTTTTTTTCATCAGCAGCAAGGTGCTCCACAAGCAGCCAGCGCTGCCATTCCCTCACAATACGCCATTCCGGATCAGACAGGTTCGCGTCCGGCAAACGGTAATGGAACGCAGGCCGGGGCCGGATCAGACGGCTTCGAAAAATTTCATGGGGATAGTCGGGACAAAGATGGGCAAAGAGAGGATAACAATCCAACTCCCTGTTGCGGGATGGATTGTCCAGAATATAATCAGCAATCATCCGGTTCAGTTCTGGATAATAGCCAGGATGTAAGACCTTCTTCCGGTAAGATTCAGGGAATGGATTGGCATGGGGCAGAATCTCTCTTGTACTATCCCGCATGGACTTTTCGCGAAGCCAGTCCGACAGAAGCAGATAGGCCTTCATATGATTACATATGCTCCTCAGGCTAAAATCCGGCACCTCAGGGTTGAGATGGAGACCAAACCCGTAAAAAACACTGTCTCCGGTACCTTTAGCACCGGCATCCCGCAAAGCCTTCACAAGCCGATCCAGCTGGTGCAGTTCATCCCATGGGACAGGAGGACAGGTAATTTCCGTTGGAACCACAGCCATGGCAACATCCCCGATCCATTCTCTGGCCTTGGTTTCCAGGCTGATACTAACACTGCCCGGCTCCCCTTCCGGTCCAGCCCCACCCTTTTTTTCCGGATGGGCATACTGGGTATCCAGCTCCACGCGGAAAGTTCCCCACTTTGTGCGGGTCACCTCTGCTCTGTGTGCACTGACACGTGCCGGTATGCCATCAAAAACCTGTGCCACAATGCGAGCGGCATCCAAACTTGCCATACCTGCCAACTCAATTTCTACTCCCACCTTTCTCAAATGCCCCTTTGCGGTACGGGAAATGGGAGGTGTCAGGGTTTTCATGAGCTTTCCCTCTGCAAACAGGTTTGGGGTCAGGCCAGAGGACACTTCTTTCTTACCCCTGTTTCCCGGTCATGGATTTCCATAATACTGCGGGCTTGGGAAACCATATTTTTTTTCCCAAATTCTCCCACAAACTCGCAGGTCCTGAAACCGGTGTTTTTTTTCTCATAAATTAACTGCCAGTCTCTGTACTCCTTTTCCTTCTCCTTATCCTCCCAGGGGAAGGCGGAAGGAGGATTAGGACAGTTACAACGCCATGGCTTGGAAGTAAGACGCGCCCGAAAACATTGCTGCTTCCGGGTTAAAACACCATAAAGAGGATCGGCATGCAACTCCTTCAAAAGGGCTTCGGTCTGGGGAGATATGGGATCATGCAGTCTGTCCGTAAACAGAAGACGCAAACCTTCCTTTGTCCGGTAAAGACGAAAACCGTGATCAGAATTTCGATCAGACCAGGAGATAACACCCTGAGTGGTTTCATGAATCAGGGCATCATGGGAATTCCGGTTTTTCTGTTTTCGGAATAAGCCCCCTAAGGCGGCCCAAAAGCCAAGCGGCCTCGCCTTGGGAAAATCCACATCCACAAAAAGAACCTGATTACAGTTCAGCACTTCAGCACCGTACCGGTTCCTTGTAATAAGGGCAATGGTCTTCCCATCATGGGTAATCTGGCGCAGAATTTCTTCTTTTACGGGCACATCATGGTATTCATAACGATCCAGTCTTTCGCCCCCCATCAGACGTTCAAAAATCCTCTTTGCCCTTGCCACTGCCTCTTCTCTGGCCTCATTCAGAGACACAAAGGACCAGCCCGAAGCAACAATGCGATGCGTCTGTCCACGATCATCCTGTCCTTCGTACCGGGTTTTTACCCAATAAGGCGGAATCTTCATGTAACCTCCATCATAAAAAGGGGTGGGTACAACCCGACAAACGCCCCCGACTTCTCCACCGTGGATGACGTAATCTGCCTGTCATAGGCATACGAAGCTGCACCTCGTTCTCATTGCCGGTTCCCATGGCAGAGTCTTCTTCGCCAAATAACAGCAAATCAAACAGTGGATGTATGGGAATTCTGTTTAGGATTTTCAGGAGGAAACAGGTTCTCAGATATTTCAACCCATGTGGCCCGAGCGAGTCCGATAAGCTTCCCGGATTCAGAAAAAACCGCCGTTCCAGCTGCATGCCTTCTGCCATCTGTTTCAAGGGGCCAGCCCATGGCAACACAGCGGTCGCCGGGCTTGACTTTTCCATTTATGCTGGCGGTAAGCTCTCCCAGTACCACGGTCATGCCCTTTCCGACAGAGGGAGCCACAGCAAAAGCTCCCGGGCAGTCGAGAGCTGCCCATAAAAAAGCGTCCGGCACAACACCATCACGGGCAAGGGAGGCATCCACAACCCATGGAGAGGCAACCACACTTTCCTGACAAACAGGGCCTGCAAAGATTTGAAGTCCATCCCCTTTTTCACGTAAAGGGCCGCAAACAAAACACCTTGGAAAACTGTGATAACGAAAACCCGCATAAGACCTGGCAGCGTCCATGGCTCTGTCGAAAGAAATAAATTCCGGCTTCTCCATTTCCAATAATGCTGGCCTGCCTTCTCCCACAAGCTTATCTCCGAAAAATAATCTGGCCCCCGTGTCATGGGATTCCAGTTGCAGGGGAACATTCAAAGGGGGAGGCATGCGTAAACGGACGGACGTGACTCCCGGAATATGCCGGGCAATGCAGCCGCATACATATCCTCCGTTACCTGAATTTGACGGACCACAGAAGCGTGGCAGAATGGTGAGGGTTTCCCTTATCATCCGGTTTCCTTTCCTTTTCGTGTAGTTTTTCAGAAAACCTGCCTGCCGTATGCTTTGTTCATGGATTTTACTATGGGTAAAAAACCAACTTCTTACAAACTGCGCAGGCACCTGCAGGGGAACACGGAGGATTGAACACAGAAGAAAAACCGATAGGATCTGCAGCAGAATCTAGCAGCGAAGCTGCCGTTACACGCTTTTATCTTCCAAGAAATATGTATCTTTACACTTTTCACTACAAAAATACAATTCCTGGCCTTCTCTCAAGCCTTTCAGAGCTTCACTTTTGGGAATATACAGGCCGCATACAGGATCCTGAACAAGCTCTTCATGAATTTCATTTCCGGCTTTTCGGGATGGCCCAACAATAAGCCGCCATAAAATATAAATCAGAATCAGGGTAACAATGATGCCGGGCATAGTATCCTTTCCACCCACTGGGAGTTCGCCGGAAGTTGTTGCAAAAGTTCCTGCATGCTTTCATGAAGCAAGGGATGGATCATATCCGGATCTATATCACAAAGGGGCCTCAGAACAAAACGTCTCCGATGAAACCGCGGGTGGGGCAATATCAGTGTATCCGAACAATGGACACTGCTTTCATAGAGAAGCAGATCCAGATCCAGCATACGAGGGCCATATCGGAAAACCTTTTCCTTCTGGCCAGCTTCTGCCTGCAGACGGAGAAGGCAGGCCAGAAGATCTTCCGGAATAAGGGTGGTGCGAACACGAACAGCTGCGTTCACAAAAAACGGCTGGTTTTCGTAATCAACAGGGGCGGTCCGGTAAAAGGGAGAAACGGCCTCCAGAATGATATCCGGAACCATATGCAGCTTTTCAAGCACCCTGGTCAGACTTTTTTCAGGGTTCCCAAGGTTGGCCCCCATGGATATCCACGCTCGTTTCAATGGACACCTTCTCCAGCATCCCATGTTGTCACTCGTGCGGGAGGGCCTTCCGCCCCACCCTTTATAAAGGGTCTTATTTCATAGACTAAGGAGCGCAGGGGATCAATTCGGTCTCTGTAAGTCCGGGCTTCCGACCCCAGAACGGCAAGAAGCGTAAAAGAAAGGGGACAATCAGTGCAGGCACCCTCTCCAAAAGAAGCCCGGTAAATGCGAAACCCAGCAGGTTTTTCGCCTTCCACCTCCCACGCCAGAACAAACCCATTGGTTTCAGGCCGTGCCTCAAAGGACAGAGGCATGCTGGGCAGGCTTTTGCCCGGAGGGACGGGGGGGCCTTTCAGTCCACATGCTGTCAGCCCCAGAACACAAACCATCAGGTACAGGAGCAGGGAAATGATCTTTTCCTTGCAGGAAACCATGTCTTTCAAGTTCATATACCTCTTTTTAGAAAGCAGATCGTCATTCTGCCGGAAGTTAGTCAGAATCAATCCCGCAAGACAAAACAGAAGGGGCACTCCCGAAGAAGGTCAATCTTTCAGTCTGTGCCAACACCCGTTGGCGGCTTGGCAAACAACACCAGAAAAACACCTCCCACACAGGCACAGCCTGCAACAAGCAGGGCTTTTTCAAAACCGATGGCAATGGCAAATCCCGGGGCTACCAGAGCAGCAAGCCCATAGAAAATAAAAACAGCTCCATAGTTATTGCCTATATTTCCGAGCCCGAACCATTCGGCGGTGAGGGTGGGCATCATGGCGGCGAGTCCACCAAAACTAACACCCACAATGCAGGTTGCCATAAGAAATCCTACATACCCCATGGGTACAAGGGCCATATAAAACATGGACAGGCTGAACAGGGTAAAAATACCCGTCAAGGAAAACTTTCTTCCATAGTGATCGGAAATCCATCCCCATGCCAAACGACCGAAGGCATTAAAAAGAGAGATGGTGACAACGGCATTGCCGGCTTCCCTGAGGGTGAGTCCCACCATATCCCTTCCCATACCTGCGGCCACACTGATTACCATCAGCCCTGCAGAAACCCCGAAAAACATCCAGATAACCAGCATATAAAACTGCGGAGTGGCCATAGCTTGCAGGGTTGTGTAATTCCTTATGGACAACGCAGTACCCTTTCCCTGGGCAGGGGCAGGTTCCCATCCCTCTGGAGTGTAGCCCTCAGGTGGTGCAATCAGTGCCATGGAACCGATCAACAACAAAGAACCGTACATAATTCCAAGATAGAGAAAAGCCTGGGAAACACCTGCGTTTTCAATAAAATAGAGAATGATTGGCTTAAACAGCATCCCCCCGACCCCAAGGGCTGCCAGAATCAGACCAGTGACCATTCCCCTTTTATCCGGGAACCACTTGGAGCAGGTAGCCAGAGGCGTAACATAGGCGGCCCCTATGCCCAGACCAGCCAGCACCCCATAGGTGAGATACAGGGTGTAGATGCTGGTGGCAAAACTCGCCATAGCCACACCCGTTCCCGTTAGGATTCCACCTGCAATGGCAACTTTCCGGGGTCCGACCCTGTCCTGAATTCTTCCTGCCACAATTACGGCAACGGAAAAAAAAGCAAGGGTCAGAGAAAAGGTAAAAACCGTATCTCCCGGGGACCATCCGAAGGTATCTACCAATGGCTGATTGAAAAGACTCCAGGTATAGATGGCACCCAGGCTGAGCTGCATTAACAGGGAGCCAGCCACAACAAACCAGCGGTTGGGGATCTTCTTATCAGCAGACGACACGGTCATGGGGTGCCCTCCTCAGGCACGGTATATCTGGTAAGTCTTTATCGGATGCCACGGCCTTTTGATTTTCCTCAAAAAAGGCCCCCGTCAAATTTTCCCATGGACTTCTGAATCCGTACAGACAAAATAATACAAAGCTATTTTTCTTTCAGAAGAACTTTTTTCGCCATATCTATGGCCTCATTGACATTGTCCATGGCCGTTCCTCCTGCAGATTTTCTTCGATTAATCATGTTTTCTACGGAAAGAGCCTCAAAAAGATCCTCTTCCACAAGCCCGGAAAAACCCTTCAGCTCTTCCAGAGAGAGATCCTGAAGTTCCTTTCCGAGGGAAAGGGCATAGGCAACGGCCTTACCCACAACGCTGTGACATTTTCTAAAGGGCAGCCCTTTGGCCACAAGGTAATCTGCCATATCCGTTGCATTAAGAAAGCCCTTTTCACAGGAAGTCCGCATCCGTTCCGAAAGCACCTTCATGTTGGGCAGCATACGGATATAGATATCCACGACGGACTTCAGGGTATCCACGCCGTCAAAGAGGGGGAATTTGTCTTCCTGCATATCCCGGTTGTAGGCCATGGGCAGGGACTTCATTAGGGTGAGAATATTCATCAGATGCCCATAAACCCTGCCCGTTTTGCCTCGCACCAATTCAGGGATATCGGGATTTTTTTTCTGGGGCATGATGGAAGAGCCGGTGGTGAAGGAATCGGAAAGCTGAATAAAGGCGAATTCCGAAGATGACCATAAAATCAGCTCTTCGGAAATCCTTGAAAAATGCATCATGCAGATGGAAGCACAGGCTAGAAACTCCGCCACAAAATCACGGTCCGCCACCGTGTCCATGCTATTAGCGGATACTCGAGGGAAATTTAATAGCTTACGCGTCATATCCCTGTCTATGGGATGGGGAGTCCCTGCCAGTGCGGCAGCTCCCAGAGGCAGAATATTGATGCGCTTCAGGGCATCCTGAAAGCGTTCCGCATCCCTTGTGAACATCTCATAATAAGCCATCATGTGGTGGGAAAAAAGCACGGGCTGTGCCCGCTGCATATGGGTGTACCCCGGCATGGGTACTCCCATATGGGTTTCGGCCAGATCCACAAAGGCCCTGCGCAGGGTATGCAGCCCTGTGATGATCTCGTCTGTTTCCCTGCGCAGCCAGAGCCTGACATCCAGTGCCACCTGATCGTTACGGCTGCGGGCCGTATGGAGTTTTCTTGCCGTATCCCCTATTTTTCCCGTAAGGGCCGACTCGATGTGCATGTGGATGTCTTCAAGACTGTCATCGTGCACAAAACGGCCCTCTTCGATGTCTCTTTCAATTTCCTGTAAGCCCTTTTCAATGGCATCGGCTTCTTCGGATGAAAGAATACCCGCAGAAACCAGCATGCGGGAATGGGCAATGGAGCCTTCTATATCTTCCCGGTACAGACGGGAATCCGTGGCAATGGACGAGGTAAAGCGCTCCACGCTCTTGTCCGTGGGGATATCAAAACGCCCGTCCCATAATTTTTCCGCCATGATTATTTTTCCTTAGGCTACTTCCGAGATTAAATGTACCCGAAAATTGAACCATCACCCCGCTCCTCGCTTCGAAAGCCTCAGCCAACACCAGGAGGGAGAAGGGCAAAAGATATCTTCATTCCAGGAGCTGGCTTTATTTCTGCATCAGCCGCTGAATACGTAGGCGCAGGGCATTGAGCCGGATAAAGCCTTCCGCATCCCGCTGCTGGTATACACTGTCATCTTCAAAGGTGGCAAAGGCTTCGGAGTAAATGGAGTTATCGGACTTCCGGCCCAGCACATAGCATTGGCCCTTGTACAGTTTGAGCCGGACTACACCATTTACCACGGTCTGGGTTTCGTCAATCATATGCTGCAAAAGACGCATTTCCGGAGAAAACCAGAAGCCGTTATAAACCAGCTCCGCATATTTGGGGATAAGGCTGTCACGCAGATGGGCCACTTCCCTGTCCAAAGTTATGGATTCCATGGCCATGTGGGCCTTGCGCAGTACCGTGCCGCCGGGTGTTTCATAAACCCCTCTGGACTTCATGCCGACAAAACGATTTTCCACAAGGTCAATGCGGCCAATACCGTTGCGCCCACCCAGAGTGTTCAGGATTTTCAGCATACGGGCGGGGCTCAGCTCCTCACCATTGACCGCCACCGGATTTCCGGCACGGAAGGTGATTTCTATGATTTCAGGTGTATCCGGTGCTTTTTCCGGAGCCACACTCATGGTGTACATCTCATCCGTGGCTTCCTGCCATGGGTCTTCCAGCACACCGCCTTCATAGCTGATATGCAGCATGTTGCGATCTGTACTGTAGGGTTTTTTAGGAGTATTGGGCACAGAGATATCATGCTTTCCGGCAAACTCCATGAGGGCCGTGCGGGATGTGAGATCCCATTCCCGCCAGGGTGCTATGATACGGATGTGGGGATCAATGGAGAAATAGCTCAGCTCAAATCGTACCTGATCATTGCCCTTACCCGTGGCTCCGTGGCTGACGGCATCCGCCCCTTCAAGCTTGGCAATTTCCATCTGACGTTTGGCAATAAGGGGCCGTGCCAGGGAGGTTCCCAGAAGATATTCTCCCTCATACATGGCATTGGCCCGAAATGCCGGAAAAACATAATCCCGTACAAACTCCTCCCGCAGATCATCTATGTAGACCTTGGATGCACCGGTTTTCAGAGCCTTCGGCTCAATGAAATCCAGTTCTTCCTCCTGCCCCACATCGGCAGAAAATGCTATCACCTCACAGCCATAGGTTTCAATCAGCCATTTAAGGATAACGGAAGTATCCAGACCACCGGAATAGGCAAGTACCACCTTTTTAACACCACTCATAAATTGTTTCTCCCCCATCGGATACAGGCCCCTTGGATGCCTGATGGTTTATGAAATTATCTTTATTTATTTGGTAACTATTCAGAACATTTTTTCATGCAAGATGGTGCTTTAATTTCAAAGCATTGGTTCCAGCAAAAGACAATCGGGCTGTTTGTAAGTGACATTGCAATCGTTTCGGATCAGAGCTTTGAAGGCCTGTGCGAAAGAAACGGAAAACCGTCTGAACCGCCATAAAGGCAGCGTGCTTACGCCTGCCATGGTAATAAAAAAGCTTATCCTGCCTGTGGCGGGGAGTTTGTGCCGCTTCCGAACAGGGCAAGAAGCTCTACGAATAAGATTGGGTCACGAACAAATGGTCCGGTTGTCTATGCACCTGATTATAGGCATTCGATTTACCAAAGTAAAATTGTGCTAAATAATTACATTTATTTATTTACTAAGCAATCCAGCAGAGCCGCATGCATGTGCATCTTGTTTTCCGCCTGATCCCATAGTTCAGGATGGGATTCCATCACCCCGTCCGAAATTTCCTCCCCCCTGTGGGCAGGCAGACAATGCAGCACAAGGGCATCCTTTGCCGCCAGTTTCATGCGGGTCTCATCCACACAGAAACCTTTAAAATCATTTTCCCGTTTTTTCTGTTCTTCTTCCTGCCCCATGCTGGCCCAAACATCCGTGTAAACCACATCTGCCCCATCCATGGCCTCCTCGGGGCTTCGCACCACCTTGACCCGGCCGGGAAATCTTTCTTCCGCCAGAGCCAGTACATCCCCATCGGGGTCATAGCCTTCGGGACAGGCCAGCATGAGAGAAAAACCCAGAACACCTGCGGCATTGATCCAGGACTGGGCCACATTGTTACCGTCTCCCACCCAGGCAAATTTCAGATCCACAAGTTTATCAAAGCCCCCCTTCAGCTCCACCACCGTCAGCAGATCGCTTAAGATCTGGCAGGGATGAAAGCGGTCGCTCAGGGCGTTTATTACGGGAATGGAAGACCATTTGGCAAACTCTTCTATAAGATCCTGAGCATAGGTACGGATCACCAGAACATCTATATAGCGGGACAGAACCCGTGCCGTATCTTTCACAGGCTCGGATCTGCTCATCTGTGTGGCTCCGGTGGACAGGAACATGGGATGCCCCCCCAGACGGGCCCAGGCGGATTCAAAGGAAACCCTTGTCCGGGTGGAAGCCTTGTCAAAGACCATCCCCATAACCTTACCGGCAAAGGGTCTGTCAATGATACCCAGACGCCTGCGGGCCTTCATTTCCAAAGCTCTGTCCATGAGCATGCGGAAATCTTCCCGGCTCAGTTCTCCAAGATGCAGCAGATCCTTTTTCACCAGTCCTGTTCCTCCCTAGAAAAGCAGCACAGTGAAAAAAATGCTGCCGTATAAAAATGTCACATGTAAATATTCGGTATCCATTCCGTTGGTAACTGTACTTGTTATGCTGATTCATAAACACCCAGGCTGTTTACCCGTGACGAAACCATTGCAATGTCACTTGCAAACAGCCAAGGTGCCTTATATCGAAAATAAATCACGGCAATAACAATATTGAAATTTCAAATTTCAGACAACAGCCCCGCCAGAGCCTCTGTCATTTCATTAATTTCTTCCCTTGCAATGATAAAGGGCGGTGCAAAACGAAGGGTGTTGCCCTGCACACAATTGATAATAAACCCTTTTTCCATCATGGCTTTCACCAGAGGAGCCCCCTCACACTCAAGCTCAATGCCCAGAAGAAGACCCAGCCCCCGGACCTCCTTTGCCACGGCGAAGGAAAGCAGCCCTTCCAGTTTTTTCTTAAAATACTGCCCCGTCTCAAAACAGCGGTGCACCAGATTTTCCTGTTCCAGCGTCTCCAGCACAGCCAGAGCACCGGCGGTCACAAGGGGTGTGCCTCCAAAGGTACTGCCATGGGAACCGGGCGTGAAGCTGGCCATCACCCTGTCTTCTGCCAGCATGGCACCAATGGGCAGGCCGTTGCCAAGGGCTTTGGCAAGAGTCATGATATCGGGTCTGACACCGCTGTGCTCATAGGCAAAGAGAGTTCCCGTACGCCCGATACCCGTCTGGATTTCATCAAATATCAGAAGAAGCCCCAACTCATCGCAGATGCGGCGAACAGCCTCGAGATAGCCAGCCTCCGGTACGCGCACACCGCCTTCTCCCTGAACAGGCTCCAGCATAATGGCACAGGTCTGATCCGTGATCGTCTTTTCAAGGCTTATGAGGTCGCCATAGGGTATATGGTCAAAACCTTCAAGGACAGGGGCAAAACCCTCCCGGATTTTTTCCTGCCCCGTGGCCGAAAGGGTGGCCATGGTACGGCCGTGGAAGGATTTATCCATGGCGATGATGCGGTGGCAGTCTGCCCCTTTGTGCTGGTGGCCATATCTGCGGGCCAGCTTGATGGCGGCCTCGTTGGCCTCGGCACCGGAATTACAGAAAAAGACCTTGTCGGCAAAGCTTCTGGCGGTCAGCCATTCGGCCAGCTTCACCTGAGGCTCTGTATAAAAAAGGTTGGACACATGCACAAGCTCTGCTGCCTGTGCTGCCATGGCCTTTACCAGAGCAGGATGGCTGTGGCCAAGGCTGCAGACGGCAATGCCGCTGATGAAATCAATATACTCACGGCCCGCTTCATCCCAGAGCCGTGTTCCCTTCCCCTTCATAAGGGTCAGAGGGTAGCGGGCATAGGTATGGGCCATGACCGCATCGGCCCTTTCCTGCAAATTATCCGTCATAGAAGCACTTCCGTTCCAATTCCCTGGTCCGTAAACAGTTCCAGCAGCAGAGAATGCCGCCGGGTTCCATTGATGATATGACATTTGCCCACACCACCGGAAAGGGCGGAAAGGGCATACTCAAGCTTGGGAATCATCCCGCCCACAATGCTTTCATCGCTGATCATACGCCGAACTTCTACTGTATCAATGGAATGAATCAGCTTTTTATCCCTGTCCAGCACACCATCCACATCGGTGAGAAGAATCAGGCGGAAAGCGCTCAGAGCCGCTGCAATGCGGCAGGCCACCACATCGGCATTGATATTGTAGGTTTCCCCGTTTACCCCAACACCAATGGGTGCCACCACAGGGATGAAACCTCTGTCCGTGAGGGTTTTCAGAATATCGGGATTTACATGGGTCACTTCTCCCACAAGACCCGGATCAATGATTTCAGGAGGTGCGTCCCCTACTCCCTCCTTCATGATGGTCATTTTCCGTGCAGAGACCATGCCTCCGTCCTTGCCCGTGATACCCACGGCTCGACCCCCTGCCTGAGCAATCTGGGCCACAATGGACTTATTGACCTTGCCGCCCAGAACCATTTCCACCACATCCATGGTATCGGCATCCGTAAGGCGCATGCCCCGCACAAACTGGGTTTTTATCCCCATGCGGTCCATGACCTCATTGATCTGAGGGCCACCGCCATGCACCACCACAGGATTGATACCTATGTATTTAAGAAGGGTTATATCTCTGGCAAAATCCATTTTAAGCTGCTCGTCCACCATGGCATGGCCACCATATTTCACAACGATGGTGCTTCCGGCAAACTGGCGGATATAGGGCAGGGCCTCAATGAGAATATCGGCTACGTTCTGTGATGGCATGGTGTTTTGTCCGCAAATAGTAAAGTGTCGAATAAGCTGTACCGCAACATTCAGAAAAAATGTATTTTTTCAGCAAATTTATTCTGATATTTCAGTGCCATAAATTCTGCGTCCTGTTTTACAGTGCAAAGCACCCCGGCTGTTTGCAAGTGACGTTGCCATCTCTTCGGATTCTGGCACTCAAACCATAAACCCAAAGCCTGTGATGAAAACCATGTGCTTTGGCAGGCTTGAGTGCGGAGTGCTCAAAAGAAACGGCAAACTGCCTGATCCTTCACTCAAGCTGCCAATCAAGCCTGCTACGGTAACAACCATACTTTTCGCTTGGGTGACGAAGAGTTTTTACCGCTTCCGCAAAAAAAAGGAAACTCC
The DNA here is from genome assembly GCF_026155325.1 of Desulfobotulus pelophilus. Classification (NCBI taxonomy): domain Bacteria; kingdom Pseudomonadati; phylum Thermodesulfobacteriota; class Desulfobacteria; order Desulfobacterales; family Desulfobacteraceae; genus Desulfobotulus; species Desulfobotulus pelophilus. The sequence goes on from NZ_JAPFPW010000006.1 coordinate 138,453, forward strand.
CGAATCCGGCACTCAAGATCCATAGGCACTTTGGCTCCCGTAATGGGCTTGAGTTTTTCAACTTGAGGCCGGATTGCGCCACGGGCAAACTGCCTGTGAACCAGTCTGGCAGGCATAAGCTGTTACCAAATAAAAACGATTCTGAATAAGTAAAAAAATCAGAGAATGAACCGGCTCAGGTCCTCATCGGATTTCAGCTCTGAGAGTTTTTCCCGCACATACGCCGCATCCACAAAAATATTTTTTTCCTTCACATCGGGGCCATCAAAAAGCGGATCCTCCAGCAGTCGTTCCATCAGGGTATGCAGTCTGCGGGCTCCGATATTCTCCGTTCTGCGATTTACATCTTCCGCAATGGAAGCAATCTCTTCAATGGCATCTTCCGTAAATTCAAGGGCAAGTCCCTCGGTCTCCAAAAGGGCCGCGTACTGCAGAGGAAGCCGGTTCTGGGGTTCCGTCAGAATACGGATAAAATCTTCCTTTTCAAGGCTGTCCAGGGTAACCCGTATGGGAAAACGGCCCTGCAGCTCCGGTATGAGATCCGAAGGTCGGCAGATGTGAAAGGCACCCGCTGCAATGAAAAGAATATGGTCGGTTTTTACCGGCCCGTATTTGGTATTGACCGTACTTCCTTCCACAATGGGAAGAAGATCCCGCTGTACTCCTTCCCGGGACACATCCGGTCCTTTTCCGCCACTGCGGGCAGCTACTTTATCGATTTCATCCAGAAAAACAATACCTGAATTTTCCACAAGGCTGACCGCTGAACGCCCCACCCTTTCCATGTCCACAAGGCGCTGGGCCTCTTCCGTGGCCATGGCCTCAAGGGCCTCCTTGACGGTCATTTTTCTGCGACGGGTCTGTTTGGGAATAAAAGCTGCCATCATATCTCTGAAGTTATTCCCCACATCTTCCATGCCAGTGCCGGAAAACATGTCCATGACCATGCCTTTGGGCTTTTCCGTCATTTCAATTTCCACCTCCCGCTTATCGAGCTTCCCCTTGCGCAGAAGGGTGCGCAGTTTTTCCCGCGTACTGCCCGCATCACCGGAGCCTACCATGTCAATGCTACCGTCCAGAACCGGACTGGAGGTACGGCCCGGCGGCAGCAGGGCATCAAGCACCCGCTCTTCAGCAAGGCGGAGAGCCTTTTCCGCCACGGCTTCTTCCTCCTTCACCTTAACCATGGAAACGGCAATTTCTGTCAAATCCCGGATCATGGATTCTACGTCCCGGCCCACATAACCAACCTCCGTAAACTTGGAAGCCTCCACTTTAATAAACGGGGCATCCGCAAGCTTGGCCAGTCTGCGGGAAATTTCTGTTTTACCCACACCGGTGGGGCCGATAAGAATAATATTTTTAGGTGCGATCTCATCCCTTAAGTGTTCGGGGACCTGCTGCCTGCGCCAGCGGTTGCGCATGGCAATGGCTACGGAACGCTTGGCTGCCTTCTGACCGATGATATAGGCATCCAGCGCCTCAACGATACGCGCCGGTGTCAGATTGTCCGTGCCTGTGATGCCCGGATTTTTTTCTTCTGTGAGGGCAATCTCGTTTATCATGACCCGATCTCCTCTATGGTAAACTGGGAGTTTGTATAAACGCAAAGGCCGGATGCAATTTCCATGGCTCCTTCGGCAATCTCTCTGGCGCTTTTATCCGTATGGCGGAAAAGCGCTTCTCCGGCTGCCTGAGCCGCTACGGACCCGGAACCAATGGCAATGACGCCGCTGTCTGGCTCAATGATATCCCCAGTACCGGAAAGGAGGTAAATGTTCTCATCAGAAGCGGCAATCATCATGGCCTCCAGGCGACGCAACATACGGTCCGTACGCCAGTCACGGGCCAGCTCAACCGCGGCACGTGTCAGATTACCGCCATAGGATTCCAGCTTGGCCTCCAGCTTTTCCGACAGGGTGAGGGCATCGGCGGTGGCCCCGGCAAAACCCACTACAATTTTATTTTTATAAATACGTCGGACCTTACGGGCTCCGTGTTTCACCACTGCACTGCCAAGGGTAACCTGACCATCTCCGGCCACCACAGTTTTTTTGTCCCGGCATACGGCGATAATGGTTGTGCCGTGAAAATTTTCCATAATCAATCCTTTGTACCGCTTCTCGGATGGGCCTTGTCATAAACCGCCATCATCCTGTCAAGGGTCATGTGTGTGTAACGCTGGGTTGTGGAAAGGCTTTCATGGCCTAAAAGCTCCTGCACGGATCGGAGATCGGCACCACCATCCAGCATGTGCGTGGCAAAACTGTGCCGGATATCATGGGGAGAAACCCGAGAAGCCAGTCCCGTACCGCGGGCCGCCTTTTCCAATACTGTGCGGATACTGCGTACACCGAGCCTTCCCATGCGTGTATTGCGGAATAATGGCCCCCGCTCTTCGTCCAGCAAACGGAAGGCAGCTATCCCCGAAAGGGCTTCCCGGTAAGCCGTAAGGGCCTTCAACGCAGGAATCCCAAGAGGCACCAGCCTGTCCTTTTTCCCCTTCCCGGACCGGACCCGCACCAGCTCCCGTTCTTCATCAATGTCCGAATCATCCAGCCCGGCCAGTTCGGAAACCCTCAATCCTGTACTGTAAAGAGTTTCAAAAAGAGCCCGGTTGCGCAGATCCTTCCAGTCCGATGCGGGAAGACCATCCAGCAACTGAAACGTTTCATCCACCGTAAGCCATCGGGGCAGGTGCTTTTCCATTTTCGGCGTGGCAATGCCTGCCGTTGGGTCCGTTTCACGCAAATTCTGGCGGATCAGCCAGGCACAGAAACTGCGTAGTGCCGAAAGCCGTCTGCCCATGGTGGTTCTGGCCATTTTCCTCCGAAAAAGATCGGTAAGCCAGAGCCGTACCATGTCTTTATCCAGCTCGACAATGGCAAGCTGATTGTTTCTTTTTTTCTCCAGGACATTGAGAAAATCCGAAATATCCCCTTCATAGGCGGTAAGGGTATGGGTACTTGCATTGCGTTCGGCCTTCAGGCTTTCCAGAAAAACAGGCAGTATATCCCTTAAGAGTCTATTTTCCATGGTCATACACCAAAAAAATCCGCCAGGTCCGACCAGCCTCTGACTTCGTGAAAGGAATGGGGTCTGCGGTTCCAGGGCTGAACAAAGAGAACAGGCTCAATGCCCGCCTCCTTCAAATAAAAACAGGTTTCCAGCCTGTCTTCCACAAAAACTTTCTTTCCACGGCTCTGCAGGACTCCAGCCTTGGCATCAAAGCTTCCCGTGGCAATCACTTCACAGGAATCTTTCCCCATGTCCAAAGTGTCTTTCAGCCAGTCTTCCACGGACTCTGCATCGGGACGGGCCGTTACGAAAAGAAGGGGACCGCTTATTTGTGCAAGTTTCTGAAGAATCTCTCCGGCACCGGGCATGGGCTCAAGGCGATGATTATACTTCGTGCTGACCACACGGGTAACTATCTGCATCAGGGTATCCAGTTCCACATCCAGACATCGGGTCAGATCATAATCGGTTATCTTTTCCGGATAAAAATCTGTCAATCCGAACTCTTCCCTGCCAATGGCGGTAAACAGACTCATGGTATCAGCCACAACTCCGTCAAAATCAAAGGCAAAAGACTGATTTGCAATGTATGACTTTTTATTTAACGACACCACCATGGACATCCTCCCCGATCCCATAAAAAACAAGCTGGAACTTTATCCCAGACAAAGAAAGGCTGTCAATAAAGGCCAAAAAATAGCCCGTGTGATCAGAACTGACTTTTTTCCAATTGCACGCTAAAGACTGATCACCGCACTTTCACAGGAAAGGTCTATAAGCTCCATGGCTGTGGCGTAACGGGCACCCTCAATGAGTTCATCCTCACCGATACGGCGGGCTTTGGCGCATGGCGTGCACGCCAGAATAGGAACCTCAAAGGCCTGAAGATGGGCAATGAGATCCTGGGCAATGTCACCGGTAGCAGCCCTCAGGTTGTCCGCAAGGCCTTCTTTGGCGATAAAAACAGCATCATCCAGCAAAAAAACAGCCACATCCTTGCCTTTTTTCTGCGCTACGGTGGCCAGATGCAGGCCTCGGGTGGCACGGTTAGGGTTGTCGAGGCCGCATGAAATAACAATCAGGACTTTTTCTGACATAAAAACCTCCTTGGTGGGACAATGCAGGTAACTGTTCCGTACCACTTTCGCCTGGTACCGGGGATACCTGCCAGACTGGTGCATAGTTGCAGACATAAAACCAAATCCGATTACTACCCTGGCTCAGCCGCCATTTTCTGGACCGGTTGTTGTCAGACCATGAGCGAACCAGAGGCATGGATGCGGGCAAGCGCAAGACCTGCCCTGCGAAACCTTTTCACAGACCTGAGTTGCCGGGGTACCCTTCACGGGGGCCCAGAAAAAGGCCCGGAAACTTATCTGACTCAGGTTCGTATGGCTGAAAAACCGGATCATCAGACCGTCTTAAAGATGGCTATCCGAAGATCTCTGTTAAAACAACCGGATACCCAATACTCTGTCCGGCCTTCAACCAATGACAGCTCGTTATTGCGTGTTATTGGGTGAAAGTACTGTTTTCCGGACAAGCTCTAAAGATCCAGTTTTTCCATCACCTTACGCACATCCTCCCATGTCTCCCGCTTCAGCCCCGGATCTTTCAGCATATCCGAAGGATGGTGGGTGACCATCAGAGGCAGGGACATGAAAGAAAAAAAACGACCCCGCAGCCCATGAAGAGCTGCCTTCTCACCGGTAAGCAGCTGGGCCGTCCTTTCCCCAAGGGCACAGATCATTTCTGGCCGGAGAAGACGGACAGCATCTTCCATGTGAGATCGGCAGGGTAAGGCGGCAAATGGCTGGGAAGACTGGCCCGGTGCAACACGACACATCCGTGTATGGGTAACATAAACCGCATCCGGCCTCAATTTCATGGCACCTACAATTTTCCAGAGCAGTGCTCCGGCTTCTCCGCCCATGGCACTGCCTTCTCTCAGCGCCGTACGATCCGGCATCTCGTCTACAAAAAGCAGACGAACTTTTCCAGGTGGCGGGTTCAGCAGTCTGCCCTTCACCGATGGAGAAAAACCGCAGTGTCTGCAGTCTGCCACTTTTCTGATCAGTTCCTCAAAATAAACTATGGGGTCTTCACTTCCCCAGCTATTCATAGTCTCAAGACTTTCGGGTGAAGCATACACACCATCAAGGCCCAGGCTACGCAGATCCTCCACCATGCCCCTCACCTGATCCAGCCCTGAGCGAAGCAGGGTATACAGGGCTTGACGCCTTGCTACGGCAGAGGAATCCACCTCAGACATGGGAAGCTCTCCTTAGGAGAATGGCATCCAGGAGCTGATCCGCCACCTTATCTTTGGGCATGGCTTCCAGTGCATCTTCGTTACCGTCGGGATAAAAAAAAGTAACCTTATTCTGATCCGAACCAAAAGCAGATTCCGTACCTGCCACAAGATTCCCCACAATCATATCAAGATTTTTCCTTGCCATTTTGTCTTTTGCGTAACGGGCAAGATCCTTTGTTTCTGCCGCAAAACCCACCAGAAACTGTTGCCTTTTTCTCTGTCCCAGGCTTGCCAGAATATCCGGGTTATGTGCAAGCTCTATAACAGGTGTGCTTTCGTTTTTCTTAATCTTATGGTCGGAAGTATTCCGAACACAGAAATCCGCCACAGCAGCAACTTTAATAATAATATCAAAACTATCCATGCGATCCGTCATGGCCACCAGCATTTCTTTTGCGGATTGCACAGCAATTCCTTCCACCCCGTGGGGAAGGGGCAGGTTTACGGGCCCGGTCACCAGACAGACCTCAGCCCCCCTGTATTCCGCCGCCCTGGCAATGGCATAGCCCATTTTACCGGAAGAATGATTGGAAATATATCTTACAGGATCAATGGCTTCCACCGTAGGACCTGCCGTCATGAGAACACGCAGCCCCTTTAAATCTTTCGGGCGGAGCAACTTTTCCAACCGGTCTGCAATAAAAGAAGGATCCGGCAAACGCCCAGGCCCCGTTACTCCACAGGCCAAATCACCGCAGTCCGGCTCCAGCACTGTCATACCCGACGTTTCCAAAAGGTCAAGGTTACGCTGCACAGCAAGGGATTCATACATATGGGTATTCATGGCAGGGCAGATCAGAACCGGAGCGCGAACGGCCAACATCAGGGTTGAAAGGGCATCATCGGCAAAACCATGGGCTAGCTTGGCTACACAATTAGCCGTTGCCGGTGCGATGACTACGGCATCGGCCCATTCCGCCCAGTCAATGTGGCGAATGCCCCCTCCCTCATTCTCCTCCATTACATCCATATAAACAGGAAAACCGGAAATGGCCCGAAAAGTCAGGGGGCCCACAAACGCTGCAGCCTTATCCGTCATCACCACCCGGACAAAGGCACCGGCCTTCTGCAGGAGACGCAACAGCTCCACTGATTTATAGGCAGCAATACCGCCCGTTACACCCAGCAATATTTTTTTATTTTGAAGAACTCCCATACGGCCTCCATGTTAAAAAACAGTCTCACAGGGTTCTATGGGATGGGTCTTTGGATGTCAATGACCTTGCCCCTGAAGCTTTTACGTAAAAACAGAAAGGAAGATTTCTTGCCCTCCGGAAATCCTTGCACTATAGTTAAATCAGCCAGAAAAACAGGCATATCTGTCACCCTATGGTAGACTGCCATCCTGCTCAGCTGTAAAGTCCTCTTCAGGCACAGGAGCCCCCCATGACCATGCATCCATCGGAAAACACAGCTGGCTTCTATGCGGGCAGAATTCTCCATCAGCCATGTTCCCGTGAGCTCAGGGATCGCCTCAACGCCCTCCTTGACACGACTTCCATGATGGTTTCACTGGCATTGCCTGTTCTTCATTATGTTGCTGCATGGAAGGACAGTAAAACTGACATATGGTATGAATTTGCCGACCCGCGTTTCTGCCATCTGCTGAAAACCGACCCCCATAATCTGGCCGGTGTTTTCCGGCGGTCTGTTCTGGAACAAAAAGTCTACCCTCTGGAAGATAAGCATGATCCGGAACATGTGCACATGATGGAGGCTCCAGCCCTGAATCTGGAACGCCAGCTCCTCAGGAACCGAAGTACAGCAGATGGAACCTCTGAAGCTATTTATAAAATCCGCCTGCCGGACACCTCATCCATATGGCTCAAGGACCAGGCCCGCCTTGAAATATTCCACCAGGACAGCATCACCCTGTCCATCGGAGTGCTCACTCCCGTTTCCCGCGAAATGACAGCGGAAGAGGCACTCCGCAAGGCAGAAAAAGCCTTAAGCCAGAGCGAAAAACAGTTCAGGGATCTTTTTGATCAGAGCAATGACGCCATCCTTCTTCTCCATGCGAACGGACGCATCATCAAGGCCAACCACAGAGCCGAAGAACTCACCGGCCTTTCTCAGGATACCCTGACAGGTAAACGGGCCTGCGATCTTTTCTCTTCAGGACAACAGGCAGAAATTCTTTCAATCCGAGAGCATATGGATGCGGGTAAAAACATTCGCGTAGAAACTTTTCTAAAAAAACAGGATCAAACGCTGAATGTGGATATCAATGCAAGGCCGGTCTTCAGCACAGGCCTGCCCATGATTCAGGCCGTTGTCCGTGATATATCCGTTCAGAAGCAGCTGGAGGCAGAACGCAGCAAATCAGAAAAATTTGACATGATCAAAACCTTGGCAGGGGGCCTCGTACATGATGTGAACAATATGCTTTCCGTTATTACAGGCAATCTTTCTCTGGCTGGCTTTGAACAGGAGCTGCCTCCCGGCATAGCTACTATCCTGAATCGTATAGAGACGGCAACCGCCCATCTGAAAAACATTACCCGGAAAATGTTGATTCTTGCGGATGCGGATACCGGGCTCAGGGTATCCGGTCAAGTCCGTTCCTGTCTGGACCAGGCCTGGGAGATGCTGAAGCCCATACCTCCGGGAATTCGGGTGGACATGAATGTCCCTGTCATTCTTCCAGCGCTGCCCATGGACAAAAAAGGGCTTTCCGAAGCCTTTGCCTCCATCATGGAAAACAGCCTGGATGCCATGCCAAAGGAAGGTCGGCTTTTCATTGAAGTCATCTGTTTTCGTGTAGATGCAAACAATCCGGCTCCTCAGGGTGTTCTCGGAACCGGAGATTATCTTTCCATCATTTTCAGGGATACGGGCACCGGGATTCAGGAAAGCCATCTTCATCGTATCTTTGACCCCTATTTTTCCACCAAAACAAGGGATTCCCGCAAGGGGACCGGGCTGGGTCTTTCCCTTGCCTATGCTGTAATCAAACAGCACGGAGGGCACATTGTTGCACGGCCTCAGAAAGAAGGGGCAAAAGGCGCCCAGATTATGGTTTATCTCCCTCTCCCCTGACCATTCTTTTCACCACAGCCCCGCACCCACACCTGCCCACTGTGCAGCACCACAGAGTCCCCTTGCCGCAAGCGAGATGTACAGCACAGAGAATACCCGTTGCCAAAAATACTATGCCCATTTTCCATGACCTTGAAAAAAGTGCCAATCTTTCCGGTATCCTTGCCCTTTTGTCTCTCCCCTGCTATGAAATGCCTTTGCCTGAAATAAAGGCTGTTCGGGAAACGGATTGTGTTTATCCCGCTCCGCCAACCTATATACCCTCTGAACCTCTACAGAAGGAAGCTTCATGGAATTCCGCAACGTCGAACACGTTATTGAGGCATTATCCGCATCCCGCTACATTCCTTCCACGGAAATTGCTACCGTGGTGTATCTTGCGGCCGTTACCCAGAAACCCATCCTTGTGGAAGGTCCGGCGGGTGTCGGGAAAACGGAACTTGCCAAATCCATTTCTCTTTGTATGGACAGGCCCCTCATCCGCATGCAGTGCTACGAAGGTCTTGATGAAGCAAAGGCACTTTATGAGTGGGAATACGCCAAGCAGCTTCTGTACACCCAGATGGTACGGGATAAAATTCATTCCGTTGTGGATTCGGCGGATACCCTCTCTGAAGCCGTTGAAAAAATATCCGAACAGGAGGATGCTTTTTTTTCCGAGCGTTTTCTCCAGCCGCGTCCCCTGCTGAAAGCCATACAATCGGAAAAACCCGTCGTGCTCCTCATCGACGAAGTAGACAAATCCGACCCGGAGTTTGAAGCCTTTCTTCTGGAACTCTTAAGTGACTTTCAGGTTTCCATTCCGGAAATTGGCACCATCAAGGCAAAAACCATTCCTTTTGTCCTGCTGACATCCAACAACTACCGTGACATGAGTGATGCACTGAAACGGCGCTGCATTCATCTTTATATAGACTACCCCGCCATTGAGACGGAAAAAGAAATTGTTCGCCTGAAAATACCCGGTATTGAAGAGGCTCTTCTAGACAAACTCGTACGCACCGTATCCAACATGAGGGCACTGGACCTGAAAAAACGCCCCTGCATCTCCGAGACCCTGGACTGGGCTCAATCCCTTATGGTGCTGCAGGCAGACAGCATTACACCGGCGCTGCTGGCATCGACACTGAATATGCTAATCAAATTTAAAAGTGACGCCGAACTGGTGAAAGAACGCCTCGAAACGATCATTGCATGATCAGAGAAAAGGGCTGCCGCCATGCTTGACATGATCACCAAATTTTCCGCCTGCTGCAAAGCTGCGGGGCTTAAGGTCTCTCCCCTTGAGGTCATTGACTGCATGTCCCAGCTGCGTCATGTTGATGCCACAGACGAGGCTGCTTTCCGCACACTGCTCATGGCTAATTTCGTAAAAAGCCGCAGGGACCAGCCAAGATTTCTCGAAATCTACAAGCTCTTCTTTCATGAGCTCCGGACCAGTTTTCAGGATCACAACGAAGAAACCACCGACGACCCTGATACTCCGAAGCAGAAAAGAGTAAAGGAAATCATCGAAAGAATCCGGGAAGATCTGGGAATGGAAGCCGAAGCACTCGACAATCTTCTCGATTATCTGGGTGGAGACCCGGAAGACTTCCTCAGCGAAGTGCAGGAAATTCACAATATGGTGGAACAGCGCTCCCTTGCCATCAAAGTAAAATCGAATATGGGGCAGCTTTCCAACCGTCTTTCCGTTATGCTCAAAATTAACCAGATCCGACAGAAGGCTCTTCAGCTCGCAGGAGAACTGGATGCACCGGGAGATACCTTTACCCGCAAGGAGATTGAAGCCTATTTCGGTACCATGCTGGACAGATCCTTTGATCTTCTGACCCGGGATAAAAGGCCGGACAATGTGGCATTAAAAGAAGTATCCCGTACGGACCCCCGCTTTCTCGATATCGGCGAGAAGCCCTTTGCCACCCTTACTCCCTTTGAAATGGAAAGAACAAAAGAGGTAACGGACCGTCTGGTGCGGAAGCTCAAGGATCTTGCCACAAGACGTTATGCTGCCAGAAACAAAGGTGTTCTGGATATCCGAAAAACCCTGCGAAGGGCCGGACGCTTTCAAGGTGTTCCCCTGGAACTGCATTTCAAAAACAAACCCCTGCGCAAAGGTAAAATCGTAGCCCTCTGCGATGTTTCCGGTTCCGTCTGGTCCGTAGCCCGCTTCATGCTGGCCATTCTGTATTCGCTTCAGGAATGTTTCAATGGCATTAAAAGCTTTGCCTTTGTTTCTGATGTGGCAGAAATCACTCCTCTTTTCAGGGATAACCCGGTGAACGATGCCATTGAAAAGGTTTTCTCAGAATCGGGCATTGATACCCGCATGCTCACGGATTATGGCTCCAGTTTTGTCCGCTTCCGGGAACGCCATATGCAGGAACTTTCCACCAAAACAACCCTGCTCATCATCGGTGATGCCCGAAGCAATTATCAGAACCCCCATCAGGAAATTCTTGAAGAAATGCGGGATCGCTGCCGCAGAGTAATTTGGCTCAATCCCGAACCCATGAACACCTGGAACAGCGGTGATTCTGAAATGTTCACCTACAGAGCCCACTGCAATGAAATCCGGCCCTGCAGAAATTTAAATCAGCTTGTTACCTTTATTGAGGAGCTTGTGCTGTGAGCCAACAGGATCCCTTTCATACCCTGCTGGATTTTCCGGAAACCCTTCCCCAAATCCGTCATATGGCAGCCGACTTTGGCAAAGAAACCCTCAAGGCTTTTCCGGATATTGCCTCTTCCCATCCCTTCCCCCGTGAAGTCTGGAAAAATGCCGGAGAAAAAGGCATTTTGGGAATCGGCCTGCCAACAATTTTCGGCGGTCAGGGCGGTAGTTTCCATGACATCAGTGCGGCAGCTGCTGAAATCAGTTTTTCTGCTGCATGCCCCGGCCTCGCCCTTTCCATACTCCTGCACCACATGATCGGTGCCTTTATCATCAAGGATTTCGGCACAAAAAAGCAGCAGCAGACTCTGTTGCCACCCATGGCAAGGGGAGAAATATGCATTTCCCTGGCCATTTCCGAGCCCGGTACCGGAGCCAGCCCCAAAGGTATCCGCAGTCTTGCAGAAAAAACACCTGAGGGATGGCAGATTTCCGGAAATAAAACCTTCATCACCAATGCAGCCCTGGCCGATCTGTTTGCAGTGATGGTCATTACGGGCGAAAACAAGGGCAGGAAAGAATTTTCAACTTTCCTGATTCCCCGACAAAGCAAGGGCCTCTGTGTAAAAGATATGGGTCCGCTTCCCTTTTTGCGGCCTGCCCCCCATGGAGAAATCTCCCTTGGGGCTGTATCCGTTTCCGACTCCGCTTTACTGGGCAAACCGGGTTACGCTCTCAATGATATGGCCAAACCTTTCCGCGGCCTTGAAGACGCTCTGATGGCCGGAGCTGTGGCTGGAGGACTGGCGGCCCTGCTTCAGCGATGCTGTCGTGATATAGGAAAGGACCCTGCAGATTTTCCCGGTACAACTGACATCGCAGGCTTGAACGAAGCCCGAATTGCTGCCCTAGCCTCCCTTGCCTCCAGAGCCGCCGCATCTTCTCCGCCTTCGGCCATATCCGAACGGATAAACCGGGCGATCCGGGACCTTTCCCGGCGAATCCTTGAAGATCTTCGTACAATCACCAAAGACCGTACCCTCCGTCAGGACACAAAAACCCTTTTTATGGATCTGGAAAAATCCGGAACTATTGCAGCGGGCGCAGCAGCCGTCCGCCAGCATCAGGCTGGAGAACGACTTTTTCAATTTTCATGACCCCCAAGGCTGACACCGCATATCCACAAGGCCTGCCATAAGACCTTTTTCAGCCATAAGCCCGTTTTTGTGTCTTTATTCTCTCTTTTTTAAAAAAATAAACACCTGCTTTTTTTACAATAAAATATCAAAAGACAACTAAAGTTCAGTCCTGCCTTTGACAAAGGGTCAAAAATCCGTCACAAGCAGGACTATTCTTTTTTTTGATCTGTGAACAAATGTCTCATCACTGATTCCGGCGTCTGCCACGGCATAAGGTGCCGAAATACCATTTCCCTTTTTCTGACAAAAAACCAGAGACCGGAGAGGAGACGGGGTGCATCGGATTCGCATTGATACTCCAAAAAATCGTCTTTACCTTACCCTTGGTCCCATCACCAGCAAAGATGAAATACAGACCATTGAAGTCAGCGTCCTGCAGCATGTCAAACGACTTCGCCAGGGTTTCACCTGTGTCAGTGATCTCCGCCAGTTCTGTATGAAAGAAAATCTCAACGACAATTTCATGCAGGAAATACAGGAAATTCTATGGGATAGCGGAGTCAAGGCCGTAGCTCGGATCAGCCCCATCAGCCAGTGCAAAGGACACTTCCTTTTTGAAAAAAAATCAGCGGTCTGGCCGGGTTACGAGATTATACCGGTTCAAAGCCCTGAAGAAGCAGAAATCAGGCTTGATGCCCTGTAGCTGAAACGCCTGTGCTGGTCCATGCCGGCCATTTGTCTGCCCTAAGGGGGAACCGAATAATGTCAGATTTCACATGGAATCAGGATTCGAATACGGGTATTCTGTTTTTCATCCGATGTGTGCATATCAATACCATATCCCATGGCCCTTGCCATCAGCCATGCGGAATAGGTCCCCAGTCCCGTACCTCTGGTTTTTCCATAGGTCTTATATTTTTCAAAAAAAAAGTCCCGGATTTCTCTGGGGACCTCACCCTTATTGCACATGGCAATACACTTTGGACGGGTGCTGATAAAATCAATCTCAATGGATTCGCCTTCCGGTGAGGCTTCGACAGCGTTCATGAAAAGATTGGAGAAGAGAAAATACAGTAATTTTTCTTCTGCCTCCACTACAAACCGGTCTTCTTTCCCGCCCTTTTTTCCATCCACAAGCAGGGAAATCATCAGTTTTTTCTGTTCCAGAATCCTCGCCTGCTTCCGTACCAGCTGCCGCATGAGTAAAAAAGCATCCACAGCACATTTATTGCAGACATAGGTACCGGTTTCCATTTTATAAAAATCCATAGACTGATCAATAAAATCCAGCATCTTTCTGCCTGAATCCTCTATAAGACGAATAATTTCAGTCTGCTCTTCAGTTAGATTGTCATCCATAAGAAGAATCTGGGGTAAACCGATAATACCATTCAAGGGTGTTTTCAAATCATGATGCATCACCCTTTCCATGTCTTCCTTGATACGATCCAGCTCTTTTTTATCACTGATATCATCTTTAACACCCAGAAAATGGGTAATGTCACCTTCCGGACTTTTAACAGGCGCTATGGAAACCTGCTCCCAGAATAAAGCCCCATCTTTTCTACGGTTACAGATCTCTCCTTTCCAGATATCCCCCCGCACGAGGGTATTCCACAATTCCGTATAAAAGTGCGTATCATGCATTCCTGACTTCATGATGCGCGGATTCTGCCCCACAGCTTCTGAAAAGGAATAACCCGTTACGTCCGTAAAAGCAGGATTCACATACTCAATGGTCCCATGGGTATCCGTAATAACAATACTGACCGGACTGTCTTCTACGGAACGCTGCATTTTCTGAAGTTCCATCTCCATTTTCTTCAGATCGCTCACATCCATAATATTGCCAAGCACCCTGACAATCCGACCTTTTTTCACTACCGGCACGGCTGTAGTCCGAATCCATATGAAACCTCCGTTCAAGGGTGTGAATGGAAAAATCTCGTCATAGGCTTCACCATGCTGTACACACCGGTCAAAAAGAGACCGGATACGCCCCCTGTCTTTCTCCGCATAACAATCAAAACCTTGCTCCACAAACTCCTGAGAACCGGCAGAAACGGCATCCGGGTCCATGCCATGAATCCGGTACACCTCCCTTGTCCACAACATAACCCTTCGTTCATTATCCCATTGCCAGCCACCTATTTTTGCCATGGACTGGCTGGCATCCAGAAGAAGGCTCCGCTCTTTCCATGCAGATTCAGAGAGTTTGAGTGCCGCCACTTCCTCACGGGCAAGACGCAGCTCTTCCATGAGTTCGTCCCTGCTTTTTTGATAAAACGGCATTCCTTCCTCCTGTCAGCTGCCCTGTTCTACTGCATTTTTTATTGTACCGTATGGGGACCATATTCAGTTCAAATAAAGATTATGTCAATTGGGAAAGGGAAAAAGAAACAGCGGCGGAACGGATATACCGCAACGCCGCTGCCCATTGATAACTGGAGTTATCACTCCAAAATGTACGTAGCCATTCCTGTTACCCGGCTTCACTCTTCCGGTTGTCAGAACTCAGGTTCTTTCTTTGCAGGTGCAGGAATTACTGAAGAACTTTTTTCCATGAATAAAACGACAAATCCATAAAGCCCGCAACTGAGAAGCAGTACCGCTTCATAAAGGCGTACACGAAAAGATCCCGTTACCCGTTTTCGGATTGCCAGAAACAGGGAAGAAAAAAACAGAGTCCCATACATGGCTGCTAAACCAGAAAACTGAATGGACAAGGCCGCGCCTTTGCCATACTCTGCCTTTGTCTGAAAAATAAAGGGAAAAAGCGTGGTTTTAAAAAAACGTATGGAAGGCGAAAGGGCCGGAGCCACCTTTTCACCATAACTGTGAAGAATGTCATAATCCAGGGAGAGGCGCAGGGCATACCACTGCTCCGCATTCCCATAGACAACGGTTCGCCCAAGCATATCGGCCATAAACAGAAGGCCCATGGTCTCCGGGTCAAAAGACATAAGATCAGGGCTTATAACCCGGTAATCTTCCTGCATCAGAAGATGGAACCTGCCGTCATCCGTTATAAAATAACCATAGAGCTCCCTGCGCTCATCCTCACTGACAACCAGATACCGTATGGCCCCGATCCCTGAGACACCCGTATCCAGACAAACAGGCTCGCCTTTTATCTGCTGAAGATGAAAGAGCCTCCCCTTTCCATCTTTCAAAAAATAACCGTCATCATGGGATTTTCTTGTTGTTGGATTGCCCCATACCGCCTGTACGGGAAAGCTAAAACCCGCATCGGATAAAGACTGACCGACCTTCCGGGTCATGGACTCATCTCTCTTACGGGTAATACCATTTTCAAAAACAAGGGCGCCGTCATTCCAGAACATGGTTTCCGGGAGTCTGAGATTGGAAAAATCCGAAGCCGACTCCAGAAGCGGCCACAGCGGAATGGATACACTCGGCAGGTCTCCCGGCCGATACCGGAATATCTGCGAGCCCTCTTCCACCGTTTTCCTTGTAATGGGAACATCCTCTATCAACCGGGGCATCATACCCCAGGCAAAAACATCCCTGAACCAGAACAGGGGCGTCTTTGCCATAAATGTTTTTCTGTCGTACTCTCTTCCTGTTTCATCCCGGTAAATCCTCTGCCCGTCCGCCAGTGTACCCGACATGAAAAACAGGTTATCCACAGGACTAAAGAGTACAAAAGGAACCGGAGTTGCCTGCCGAAAAGCGAGATCAAACATGCGGGGCAAAACGGAAGCCATCACCAGCAGGGCAGACAGGCAGAGTACCCAGCGGGAAAGAGTTTGTAATGTAGTTTCCAAAGTCATGGCCTTCCTCTCTTAAAACGTTCCGCAGGAATAAAAGGTGCAAAGAGCATCAGCACTGCCATCAGACCATATCCGGCTATCACATCCTCAAAACCAGCGTATCCACAACCGGCAAGATAAAATGAGGCTGCCTGCCATCCGATCAGTCCGTAAACAATCTTGCGCACATTGCCAGGCTCAATCAGGGCCGCACTCGTCATGGCATAAACAGGCAGACCGGCCAGCAACCATGGCAGAACCGTAAACCAGACAGCGCGCACCACGGGCCACGGAAAATAGATTTGTGCAATGAAAACAAGCATGGATGCCACAAGACCACAGACCCCCACCACAACCAGACTGCCGCAGATGACAGAAACACCCATACCCTGCATCTGGGGAAAGGGAAGATGAAACTGAAGTCTCAACCCTCTCTTCGGTGTATCCGGCAGCCACTGAACCAGTGCCGTTACCAGGCCTGCGAGCAGCCCAAAATATTTGAGACCGGAAAAAAACATGGTCTGGCGTTCCACAAGATTCTGCCATACCGGTACGGCGGGCCCTGCACTGAACTCTCTGTAGAGGCCATGGTTCATGAGGAAAAGAAGGGCACCTCCTGTCAAAACGAGTCCCAGAAAAGCCCAGCGAAGTTTCAGCCATTCTTTGAACATAAGAGCCCGGATCATACAGCCCTCCCTGGTCTTTTCACCTGACCCGGAACAGAACCAGCCCAGATCAGGGCCATCAGTCCCGGAAAACCACAGGCGATTATGACAAGCCAGTCAACGGGACTGTTGGACCACGCTATTCCCTGTCTCCAGCGCCACAGGACAAAAAAGCCAAGTCCCACCAGAACGCCCATGATCCGTGCCATCAGAAAATCATTATTCCAGACCATACGCAGGGTCAGATAAGAAGAATCAGGAACACTCTGAAAAACCCGGAAAGGGAAGAAAAAGGCTTCACTCTGACGGGCAAACCCGCTTCGCAGGGGAGAAAGATCCATGCGCATATGCCGTATAACCCGATCCTCATGGTCCGTAATGGTCATGGTCAGCGCATCTTTTTCCTCCACCGTGTACTGGTGCACCAGAGGATCCCTCCTCCAGGTCAACCGCATGGTTGAGGGGTTGAAATCCTGCATGGGAAGGGGCCTGAGGTCATAATCCGGGAAATTCATGCGATAGGCCCTCCCCTCTCTGTCCACCAGAAGGCCGAAGACATGGCGGCCCGGATGTTCTTCCACCTGCACATACCGAACACCCGGGGTAAAATCCTTCCGGACAGGCCGTACCCTTGCCTGTCCCCGCACCTGCATGAGGTGAAAGAGCGTACCTTCTGCGTCCAGAAGAAACCAGCCCCAGTCAAAGGGTTTGCGGGTTGATGTATTGGCCCAGGCTCTTTCTGCCGGGAAACGAAACCCTGCCTTGGCAAGGGATTCGGTAAACAACAGTGATTTTTCTTCATGGATGGTGTTGTCCGGTACCCGGACAAACTCCGCCCGACTGCCCGAAATCCGCATCACCTCATCGGGCATTTCCAGATCTACAAAACCCGATGCCGCCTCCATAACAAAGTACAGGGGTATCTCAGGTCCATCCATGCTGGTCGGTCGCATGCGAACCTGCTGCACATCCCGCTGCAACTGATCCGCATCAATGGCAACGCCGTGCAGCTCTCCGGGCATTTCACCCCAGCGCATCAGGTCTCTGGCATAGCGGAAGGGAAGAAGGAGAGCAAATGCCTTCTGATCCAGCTCCTGCCCATGCTCTGTACGATAAAAGACCCGACCATAGCGATCCTGTTCCTGAAACAGAAACTCTCCATTGACAGGACTGTAGAACATATCTACCCGGTTTCGCTGCCCCTCCATGGCCTGCCAGAAAAAACGAGGCAGAAAGGTGGAAAGAATCAGCACGGCAAACACCACAGCCGCATACCGCGAAAGCACTGTCATACCCCCCCTCCCCGTTTTGCCCTCATGACAGGAAGAAACAGCATAAGCGCAAGGGTGAGGGTCACCAAAACATAGGCTCCGGCAGACTGAGCATAGGCTGCCGGCTGGGTCCCTGATGTCAGCATGGTAACCAAACCGTAAACCAGACATGCGCCCATGATTCTCCGCCACCATGACGTTTCCATCAGCACCATGGCAGCACCACAGTAAAAAACCATACCCGCCAGCATATGGGGCAACCATGCCCAGGCAAGGCCCGCAACAATTTCATGGGGGAACCGCAGCGCGTAGACCATCATAAGCCCCAGGCCATGCAGCCCGGCTACGAAAAAAACAAACAGCAGACCCGTTGCCACAACGACTGGAATCAGAACCGTTTCCGCCAGCGGAAGATGGAGAAGCAGCCGGAGTCTTCGTTTGCGTGTTTCCGGAAACCACTGAAAAGCCCCCATTACCAGACCGCAAACCATGGGAAAAACCAGATGCCCTCCATAGGGCATCTGCTGCTTGAGAATAAGACCTTCCCAGAGATCAACACCTTCCCTCATGGTTGCAAGGTAACGGAGACTGAGCCCCGCCTGTAGAAGGGATGCAAGCCCCAGCAGACCAAGAACGGCAACGGGCCACCGGAGCTTGATCCATTCTTTATAAAACAATGCGCGCAGCATTTTTTCTCCTTTTTCCAACATCGTGGTTCTTCAGTACTTTCCCGTAACCCCTATAAAGGCATCTTCAAGGCTCATGGGCACCTCTTGGGGTTTCAGGTCCTCCAGCCCCAGCGCGGAAAGACTTGCCATCACCGCATCCCTGTCTTCGAAGGTAAAGATGTCCGCCCTTTCTCCCACAACATCAAAGTGAACAATGGCACCTTCCCTGCGCAGCATGGCGGCGGCATCAGCCCCCCTGAACCGGAAACATTTCACTTTATCCATGAATCCTTTCAGGGTGGACTGACATATAACACCGCACCGGTCGAGGATGATGATATCATCTACAAAACGCTCCAGATCCTGCACTATGTGGGAAGTGACAAGGATAGTCTTCTCCCTGCGATCCACATAATCTTTCAAAAAATCAATAAAAAGCCTCCGGTAGTTGGCATCCAGCCCCAGAGAATAATCGTCAAGGATCATGAGGTCCGCATCCTGAGCCAGAATCAGGCCGAGGGTCACCTGGGATCGCTGGCCACAGCTCATTCGGAAAATCCGGTGGGTATAGGGCAGCCCCAGCCTGTCCATGAGATCGTAATACAGTTCCCGCTTCCATTTCGGGTAAAAAGCAGAATAAAACTTTTCCACCTCTTCGATACTCATGTAGCCATATTGCAGATGGCCTTCGTGGAGAAGACCGATCCTCCGGCGGGTAGCCGGACGAATGGCATGGGAAGGCTCTCCCAAAATTCTACATTCCCCCGAGGTTGGCTGAAGAAAACCCATCAGGATATTGATGGTGGTACTTTTGCCAACTCCGTTTTTACCCAGAAGTCCAAAAATCCGCCCCGGTTCCACCGTGAAATTCAAATTCCGGAGAACTTCTTTTCTGCCGTAACTGTGACAGAGATTCCGGCATTCAATCGCATAAGACATGAAGTTTCCTTTCAAAAGTACGGACAGCGCATATTTCAGCAGCTGGTATTCATTCAGAACTCAAGGGAAATCCCTGCCCAGAACTGCCGGCCCATGAGGGGCGTATCATCGGAAGTACGGATCTCCGTATCAAAAAGGTTCATGACCTCCAGATCCCAGGTTGCGGCAAAACGGCTTCCGAAAGGGACCTTTCCTTTCAGTCGCAGATCCAGCTGCCAGAATGCCTTACGAACCACCTTCTCATAGATGGGAACGCTTTCCTGCAACACTTCTCCTGTAACGGGATCCCTTTCCTTTTCACTCTCAGGGAGTTCCATGTCTTCCTTGCTGTCACGGATTTCATCAAAATCCGATTTCCAGGAAAGAAAGGCCGTAGCCGAAAGGTTCCATGGCAGCTTCTGAATCACGGTCAGGTTGCCCACCCAGGGTCTGGCATAATTACCCTTGGGAAGTTCATCCAGATAATAAAGCCTGTTCTGATACCAGACCCGGCTGGCATTGGCTTCATCTCCCAGGATATCGTTAAAGTCTACGGCTCGGGTATGGCTTTCCTGCCAGCTGATGTTGGCCAGTACCTCCGTGTCCTCCCAGCGTCTTCCCCAGCTGGCACGGACGGACCGATAGTCACTTTCCCCTTTATTGGTAAAGGTATCGTAGCGTACGCCATCCAGCTCATAACTGCCCCTTTCCCGGGCAAACTCATTTTTGTTTTCCCGTTCCACATAGCGCAGGGTCAGCCGCCCTCCCATCAGACGCTGATCCAGCCCCACTGTCCACTCGTCGCTATAGGGGGTGTCCAGATCGGAAAACCGCCAGGCCGTTTCACTTCCCCCGGCGTCACGCCATTCGGTCACATGATTTCTGTAGGTAGTACGCCACTCATAACGGGTGCCTGTTCCCCTGCCTTCTTTGAGTTTATGGCTGAGAAAGGCATGACCGTAGTACCGGTTCAGACCACCGGTCAGGACCGTTGCGCCCGTTCCCAGAAGGTCATAGTCCGCAGAAAAACGGGGAGCGACATCCGTATTCTCCAGATAATCATCCCGGCTTATACGCAGTCCAGGACGGAGAGTAAGTCGTTTCCAGTTCATGGTATTGGAAAGATAGAGAGCAGCAGACTGAATTTCAGCCTCCGTGTCATAGGCTGAAAGCACCTGCCGTCTGGCAAAATACTGTTCACCCGGCACCAGGGAGAAGTCATTGGGATCTGATGTAAAATTAGGATTATCTGTTACAGGTGAGGTATAGATCAGCACATCCTCAGGCCTTTTTTCCCTGCCCTTCACCCTTGAAAAAGAAACACCCGTTTCAATGGTATGGGTCATGCCTGCCAGGAAAAAAGGAGACAGGGTGAGAGAGGTGTTGGCTTCCAGAGTATCCTGCTCCCTTTCGAGGTTCCCATAGCCCCCCTCCATGCTGGAGGAGCCGACACGACTGGCATTTCCCCAGTCTCTGGAGTCCGTAATAGCCCAGCGATACCAAGTGGCCCTTTGGGAATAACGATTGTTTTCACTGTAGCGCCATGAAAGGCTGGTATCAAGACTCCCCCATCCCTTTTCCCTCAGATGCCTGGCCCTGAGAGCAGAGCCTCCTCCCTCAATCCTATAGGCATTATTGATGGCATCACTATGAAAATATTCTCCTTCATAAGGCGCATGAGTAAAGGAAATATCCAGCGAGTCCGAATCCGATACAAGAGCACTGCCCTTCATGAAAAAATGCTGGCCCCTACGTGTCTGATCCCGGGTACCCCCAAGGTTGTTAAGAGGAATGGTGGACCGGTCTTCCCGGAAAGAAATCAGAACACCTGTGGTATCCGTAACAGGTACATCCAGCCTGAGCCCGTAATTTTCCTTACGGAATTTCGGCTGCCACCTTGAGGACGTGGAATGCTGCATCTGGTGTTCTTCTTCCGCATTCAGGTGAAAACGCGTCCATGAATCCCGGGTAGTTCGGTAAAAAACAGAACCGGAAAACTCCGAATCCGGCAACCGGGTTTTCGCATCCACCACACCGCCCGTAAATCCACCGTAGCTGGCAGGCACGTTGCTGTCATACACCGTCAGGGATTCCAGCACATCGGGAGAAGGACTCAGTTCCATGGAATGCCCCGGAACTTCATGCAGGCTGTTGGCTGACTTCTGGGTTGGATCCAGAAAACTGTTGTTCCCCGTGCCATCCACGGAAAAGTAATTATCGTAAAAACGACCACCGGAAATGGACACCTCAGGGGGCAGAATCTCTCCGCCTGTGGCCGCCGATCCATAGGCTTCATCGAACTGAACGCCCGGAAGCACCTTCAGCATATCCGTGAGGGTAGCATTGCCTGCGGGCAAATTTTCCAGCACCGTTCCGGAAATGACAGACTGGCCCGTAGCCCTGATATCCGCCGTATCTTTCACCAGTATTTCCTGCATGAGATAAACGGAGTCCTGATCTGCCTTTTCAGCCACGGACAGAGCCGGAATGATGAACCCAGCACATCCCATGACCAGTACAGTCATTATTTTTTTATACATGGAAGATTCCTGATTCATAAGTGTTCTCATTTCTGAACGAAAAAACGGGCGGCACCTGAACCCGGTGCCGCCGCTTGGCCATTTTCATGTACAGGACAAAGGCACTGTTTTCAGGGCATGTACAGGGGTCTTGGATCCTCTGTGTCAGGAATACCATTGCCATTGCAGTCATCATCCAGAACAAGCCCGGAAGCGTCAATCATCTCCTGAGTCGCCAGTGGGTGGAAGAAATCCGGCCGTCCATCCCTGTCCGTATCCACCCATGCTATGGAAATACCTTTGAATGCATCGTACTTGGCTACTCTCTCAGACACCTTACCGATAATCCCATACCTGTCCGAAATCAGGGGAATGGCAAGGGCTGTCTCCATGGCAAAATCCACCAGCCCGGCATCGCCCGCAGACTGGGCGATATTCCCCATTTCTGTGGATTTATTCTTCAGACTGGCCAACATTTCTGCTGCGGCATAAGCCTTGCGAAAAAGTCTGTCCGCAAGGGAAAGGGCCGCGGCATCCCAGGCCTGTTCACCCAGCCCCCGAAGCTGCTGTGATTCATCCTGCAAGGCTTTCTCCCTCTGATTTTCGGGGATACCAGCCGTATGAATCATTTCCGCAACAACCTCACCCTCATGGATCAGAAAAAGGGCCATCTCTCTGTCATCACTATCCAGAGCACGCCGGATCAGTTTATTGTATTCTTTGGCAACAAAAACATTGCCGGCGGTCTGGGAAATGTCACGGAGATGATTCCTGCCCCTCTCCAGAAAATCACGGCTGCGGGTGGCATCACCGATCTCCTTCCACATGAGGGCAATGTAACCGATACCAAACAGAAGCTGTTCATTATCCTGCATCCTGCCATACTCAACCCATTCCCTATCATAATTTCCGGAGGCATCCCGGACGAGACGGCCCTGCGTATCTATTTTTTCGGCGGAAAATCCCCCCCCGAAAAGAACGGTTTCCGCCAGCTCCATAGCCTTTGTGGCATCACTGTCATAACCTGCCCTGTTATAAATTCTGGCACAACGTAGGTATCCCTGAAAAACCTTTGACAAACTGATATCCTTAGGAGCCGCACCGGGCTTGTGGATGGCATTGATGTATTTCAGTGCCTGATCCGCCAGAAGTGCCGCTTCCTGGTATCTTCCTTCCTCAATCATCACCATGCCCGCATGGGGCACGGCTTCGTTAAAATAGGTCAGGGCCCGTATGTGCATTTCCGCCGTTTCCGAAGCATTCCGGCCATCAACCAGACCTTCCAGCTCATCTATGATATCCTGAGCCATGGCGCCGTGGCGGGCAAGGCCTGCGGCAAAATCACCATAGGCTCTGGCCTTCTGGGTTGCACGAGCCGGTGGCAGAGTTTTCAGCAGATTTTCGGATTCATCCCTGTAGCCAGACAGGGAAAGGGCCTCCACCATTGTCGGCACATACACCCATGTAAGCTCCCCCGTAAAATTGCCGTACTGTTGATTCGGCGGTGAAAAGGAAAGAAGGCCGTCATTGGCCCGGATTGCCTCTACTTCCTGCACAACAGCAAAGGCCCTTGGCCCGTCTCCCAGCCATGCATAGCGCAATGCGGCATCCGCCAGATACATAACCTTCAGCATATAGTGCTTTCTGCCATTGGCCAGCTCCGTGGGTGGGCAATCCTGAGCATAGCGGTACAGACCATCCAGAGCTGACCTCGCAGCAGCAGCATCCCTCTGATCCGGCTCATCCATGGACAGAAAATCATCGGCCAGATCCCGCATGGCCTGCAGAATACGGGCATAGGATCCTGCAGGAAGATGGGGACCCAGCTCTTCATGCATATATCTTGCAACTTCCCCTGCCTCATCCGGGTGCTGCGCTTTTCTGTACCACTTGGCAATGGTCTGCAGAAGCCCCGTATCGGCCGATGTAAGATTGTGATATCCCTTAGCCGCAAGAAGCGACTTCTGAATCCGGAAAGCTTCATCCAGACAATCTTTCGCTTCGCTAAACATGGCGAAGGGGACATAATTCTCGGCAACCGCCACCCAGGCACTGGCCTTCTGGGAATCCAGATACATCTGCTCCCGGATAATGGATTTGGCTTCGTCAAAAAAACCCACCTTGGCCTTGCCTCGTACAATCTCTGCCCGGATGGTATCATTTACCGTATCATCCAGTACCGTATCCAGCATGGTTTCGGCTTTATACAAACGGGAAACATTGGAATGATAGTAATAGTGAATCCGTTTGGCATTGTCATTGCCCGGGAGCTCACCCGGAAGCAGAGCCTCCGCCACATCATATATATAAGCTGCCCCTGAGAGTTCCCGTATCCTGGGATCTGCGGAAAGGGCAACGCCATCTTTTATGAGGTCCTGGGGCTGCAACAGAACGCTTACCAGCTTTCCCGTTACCACATAGGCTGTTCCTTCCTGATTCAGTTCCATATCCACAAGATCATAGGCATCAATCAGATACCGAAAAATTCGTTCCACGGGCAATCCCCTGACGGGCATCTCTCTGTGGTGCAGGAGGTTTTCCGAAAGAACAGCCGCATTTTGCCTGTAAAAATCGCGATGTGCCTCAAAATCTCCATCAGCATCCGCAAACAGACGTTCCATGCTTTTCAGTAAAGAATCTGCCAGCAGAGACTTTTTGGCCTCTGCAACAATATCTTCCGGACTCTGTCCATCCGCCGAACGGACAGCTGCATGCAAGGCACGAACTTCCCTTATGCTGTCAGGCGAAAGGCCCGTATTCTGTAAAGTTGTTTCATCCATATTTCCCTGATGAATCAGCTTCTGTCCGGATGCCATCAAATGTACCAGCTTAGCAAAAGGATTCTCTTCACCGGCAGAGACAAGATCCGTAATAATTTTTGTAATCACCATACTGCGCTGAAGAAGCTGCCCGCCTCCAGGCCCCATGGGCCGCAGTGAAAGATCGGCTGCCGTATCCAGTCCAAGGAAAATCCGTACGGCTTCTTCTGCCTCCTGTACATTTTTTCCCGTATCATACATACGAACCACAAGGGTCGTAACAGGGGTCACGGCCAGGCTGTTCCGTGAAAAAGTTCCTTCGGCAAAGGCTTGCAGTTCAAGATCTCCGAAGCTGGTTCCCGTTTCCACATCCCGACCACCCGCAGCCACCACCCGAAGCCCACTCCGACTCTCGCGGCTGGTATAGAAACGAAAATATCCGTCATGTTCCGATACGGTTCGGCAGAGATCCCGTCCTGAAGTTCCGCACTCGCGCATGGCACCGTTTCTGTCCCAGAGCTCAACTCTGGCCCCTTGAATACCAGGATCTTCCACGTAGCCGGCAAGAGCTTGAGTGGAAACCCCAGGCGTGGTGGAGCCCGTCTCCCATGTGCTGGAAGACAGATCCCAGCATCCTGGCAGTAAAAACAACAAGCCAAGTCCAGCACCCATGAGCCCTATTACTCTTTCTACCTTCATTGAAAACCTCCATCCGATCCATACTTTGACAAGCCGAAAAAATGTTTAGCTTCCTACAGCCTGCCAATACGACTTGTCAACAGCTTTTAAGCTGTATCAAACAAAAAAACAAAACCATACATAGTTTGCTATTGCTAAAAAATATTGACACTCAAACCATTGCCGACTACAAGGCATTCCCAAAGCGGCTTCGATTTCATACAATCAGAGTCAGCAGCCAAAGCGTAATGTTCACCAGCTTCCACCCCGTCTTTCCATAGACCGGGGGAAATGCACCGAAAGGAATTTGCATGTCTTACCATGGTATTGGTTCCAGAGTCCGGCTAAGCCGTATTCCTGTCATAGCAGTGACCTGCCTCTTTCTTTTTGCGGGCAACCTTTTCGCCCTTCCGGACACACGGGGCTGGATTCATGAAAAAAGCGACCTTCCCCTTCATCCGGAACTGATCACGGGAACCCTTGACAACGGACTTCGTTATGTGATTCTGCCCCACCATACCCCACGAAACCGGGCCAGTCTTCACCTCAATGTACAGGCAGGCTCCTTCCATGAAACCGATTCCCAACAGGGTCTAGCCCATTTTGTGGAACACATGGCCTTCAACGGTTCCACCCACTTTCCTCCGGGTACGCTGATCCATTATTTTCAAAGCATCGGTATGAGTTTTGGTGGCGATACCAATGCCCATACAGGCCTTGGCGAAACGGTCTACCATATTCTCCTTCCCCAGGCTGACGCTCAGGGGCTTGAAAAAGGACTTCTGGTCCTTTCGGACTATGCCCATGGCCTTCTCTTTAATGAAAATGAAATAGAAAGGGAAAAAGGTGTGATCCTGGCTGAAAAAAGGGCCAGAGATTCCGCGCGGTACCGCACCGGGCAGGCCCTGCGCCGTTTTCTTCTCCCCGGCATACGCAGCAACGAGCGAACCCCCATCGGAAAAAAAGCAGTAATCGAAAAGGGAGACAGAGCCGAGCTTCTGGACTATTACAATACCTGGTACCGGCCCGAACGCATGATGGTCATTCTCGTAGGAGACGTAGAACCGGTTGAAGCAGAATCCCTGATAGCCAAACACTTTGCCCCCATCAAAGCCAGATCCCCAGAACGACAGGTTCCGGAAATGGGAGAGTTTCAGCATAAAGGGAATGCCTTTTTTCATTACGCAGAACCCGAATCCGGAGATGTATCCGTTATCATGGCCACATCCCGCATGGTCTCTCCCCGAAAAGACAGTATGGAAAGCCGGAAAGAAAGCCTCACCCTGCAGCTGGGCAGCATGCTTCTCCGTCACCGCCTTTCCGACAGACTCAGTGAGCCGGATACTCCCTATACCCGGGCTGTGGCCATGGCAGACATCCAGCATGAAACCATTTTATCCACCCGCCTTGTGGCCATCGCTCCTCAGGATAAATGGGAAGCATCCCTTTCATCCATGGAACAGGAGCTGCGTAAAGCAATGACCCATGGCTTCAGCGAAGAGGAAATGGACAGGGTTCGCAGGGAGACCCTCTCCTACCTTGACCGGCGTATTGCGGGCTTTTCCACCACACCCAGCCGTAAAATCGCCGATGAGATCATTCAGGCCATGAATACCCCCCGGGTCTTCACCTCCCCGGAGGATGACAAAGCTCTTTTTGCCGGTTTCATAGAGGAAATTCAAGCAGATGCTGTTCTGGAGGTCATGAGGAAGGCCTGGGGGGATGACCACAGGCTTATTGCCATCACGGGCAATACGGGCCTTGACGATCACACCGCCCTTTCCCGTATGCGGTCCGTGTGGGAAAAAAGTGCCGCCATACCCGTTACGGCTCCGGACATGGCAGAAGCCGCTATCTTCCCCTATCTCCCGGAACCGGAAAGGACCGTCCAGCCCCTTGAGGTGATCTCCATCGATGATCTGGAATTTTTCACCGCCCGTTTTGCCAACCACATCACCCTCCATGTAAAGCAGACGGATTTTGAGGCGGACACCGTCCGGGTTCTTCTTACCTTTGGTCCCGGCAGAGCCCACGAACCCGAAGACTGGCCCGGCCTTTCCCTTGCAGCTCCGGCCCTTGTCAATTTATCAGGAACCGGTACTCTGGACCGACCCGCCCTGGCGAGGGCCCTTGCCGGTAAAGGAATGAGCGTAGAATTCTCCGTGGCCCAGGAAAATTTCCGTTTCTCCGCATCCGCAAGACCGGAAGATTTTTCTGAACTGATGAACCTTCTGCGTCATCGTCTGCTGGATCCAGCTTTCCGGACGGAAGCCTGGGATCTTGCCCGCAGATGGGCAGA
This sequence comes from Desulfobotulus pelophilus, assembly GCF_026155325.1. Classification (NCBI taxonomy): domain Bacteria; kingdom Pseudomonadati; phylum Thermodesulfobacteriota; class Desulfobacteria; order Desulfobacterales; family Desulfobacteraceae; genus Desulfobotulus; species Desulfobotulus pelophilus. The sequence goes on from NZ_JAPFPW010000006.1 coordinate 166,127, forward strand.
GCAGGAGGACAGGCGTATGGATTCTGACATCAGTACCACCATGCAACACCTGGCCCCTTCTTTCTTTGCCTCCTTTGACCCGAGATTTTCAAGGCCCAAAGCCTCTGCAATGAATGAAGCCATGAGACTTGCCGCCGAAAACTGGCTGGCACCTGCCTTCAAAAATGCCGCCCTTGAAATTACCGTAGTGGGTAATGTGAATCCTGACCTTGTCATTGAGGAAGTGGGACGTTATTTCGGAGATCTTGCCCGCAGCAGCCGTAAAGAAAAAACCATACGGCCTCTGGATTTTAATCAGGGGGCCAGAGCCACCTACTGGGTGGGAACACAAATTCCCTCTGCCCAGATCCGCATAGGCTTTCCCACAACGGGACTTGAGCCGATGGAAGAGTCCAGAGGACTGACGCTTCTGGCCCGGGTGCTGTCGGACCGATTACGTACAGAAATCAGAGAAAAACAAGGACTTGCCTATTCGCCCCGGAGCTTCCATCAGGCCAGTTCCGTATACAAGGATTACGGCGGACTTTACATGCAGACCGGCGCAAGGCCGGATCAGGCCGCCATGGTGCGTAAGGCTCTGATGGATGTTGCCGGAAAACTGAAAAAGGAAGGTGTCTCTGAGGAGGAACTCCGCAGAGCCAGAGACCCGCTCATGACCGGCCTGAAGGAGAGGTTCCGGAACAATAACTTCTGGCTTGCCGGGGTGATGGCAGGATCTGTGGAAGATCCCCGCCAGCTGGATCGGGTACGTACCCTTGAAAGCGGTTATCTGGAGATTACGGCAAAGGACCTGACCAGACTGGCTGAGAAATGGCTCCAGCCGTACAGAGCCTCTTCGATCACCATACTGCCCGTTGGAGAAGAAGGACTGTAATGCGCCTGAATCTGATATGTATGCTGCTGATACAGGGGCTGTACTTCATCACACCGGTACTGGCGGCTCCTTCCCACGGCATCGCCCTGTGGGGAGAGCCGCAGTATGGCCCTGATTTCACCCATTTTGCCTATGCCAGACCGGACGCACCCAAAGGCGGACATCTGCGCATGGCCGCCACAGGAAGCTTTGACAGCTTTCACCCCTTCACCATCCGGGGAACAGCAGCGGCAGGGGTGGGACTTCTTTATGAAACCCTCATGACTGCCTCCCTTGACGAACCCTCTTCCAGCTATGGACTCATTGCCGGGTCTGTTAGCGTGTCGGAAGACCGTACTTCCGTAACGTTCCGGCTGAGACCGGAAGCACGCTTTCATGACGGTCACCCCGTACGGGCGGAAGATGTGGTTTTTTCCTTTCAGATTCTTATCCGGGAAGGCTCTCCCCACTATCGTAAATATTACGAAGATATCACCGGAGTGCATGCCCCGGACGAACATACCGTGCGCTTTGATATCCGGCCCGGTTCTGCCATGGAAACACCGTATATAGTAGGACAGCTCCCCGTTCTTCCCGCCCATGTATGGAAGGAGAGGGAATTTTCCCGCTCTTCTCTGGAAACGCCCGTGGGTTCCGGCCCCTACCGCATCCATTCCTTTGATACAGGCAGACGAATCACCTATATACGAGATCCGGATTACTGGGGTAGGCATCTTCCTGTGAATCAGGGACATTTTAACTTTGATTTTATCTCGTGGGAGTACTTCCGGGATGACACGGTCAGTCTGGAAGCCTTCAAAGCCGGGGTTTTTGACTACAGACTGGAAAACACCGCCAAAACATGGGCGACCCTCTACGAAGGTCCGGCCTTCCGGGACGGGCGCATCCGTAAGGAAACCATACCCCATGAACGTCCTCAGGGCATGCAGGGTTTTGTTTTCAATATCCGCAAACCCGTTTTCCGGGACAGGGCGGTACGTAAAGCCCTGTCTCAGGTTTTTGATTTTGAATGGGCCAACACCCACCTCTTTTATGGCCAATATAGCCGCACTCACAGTTTTTTCCAAAACTCCCCCATGGCAGCCGAAGGGCTTCCTTCGGAAGAAGAACTTGTCCTGCTGGAACCCTTTCGCCATCTCCTGCCGGAATCTGCCTTCGGTACTGCCATAGTACCGCCTGTCATGGACGGATCGGGCAATATCCGGCCCCTGCTCAGGGAGGCGGACCGCATTCTCAATGAAGCCGGATGGATTCTCAAGGGTGGAAAACGCATTCACAAAGAAACGGGACGCCCCCTTTCCTTTGAAATTCTTCTGGCATCGCCTTCCTTTCAGCGCATTGCCATGCCCTTTCGCCAGAATCTTGCCCGGCTGGGCGTGGATGCCTCGGTCCGCGTGGTGGACCGCACCCGCTATGTGCGTCAGCTGCAGGATTTCAACTATGACATGATCGTGGGGAATTTCCGTCAAAGCCACTCCCCCGGCTCCGAGCAGAGGGATTTCTGGGGCTCAGAAGCGGCATCCGTACCCGGAGGCCGCAATACCATCGGCATTGCAGACCCAGTGGTGGATGCCCTTGTGGAACACATTCTCAATGCAGAAAACAGAGAAGAACTCATTACCGCATGCAGGGCGCTGGACAGGGTACTTCGGGCCAGCCACTATGTGATTCCCCAATGGTTCAATGCCAGCTACCGCATCGCCTACTGGGACAAACTCCGCCATCCGGAAAAATCGCCTGAGCATGGCCTTGGCATTTATACCTGGTGGATTGACACCGAAGCCGAAGCTCGCCTCACACCCGGAGCCCTCATGCACACAGACCCGGGAGAAGATAAAAAATGAGTGCCTACCTGCTGCGCCGCCTTCTTTTGATTGTTCCCACCTTGCTGGGAATTCTCACGGTAAACTTTTTTGTCATTCAGGCCGCTCCGGGGGGCCCCGTTGAGCAGATGATAGCCCGAATTTCCGGAACCAGCGGAGATCTGACAGAACGGATTTCCGGCTCCGGTGCTGACGATTTTTTTGAAAACGACAACGCCATGGAAAGCGAAGCCGGTATCCGCTACAGGGGTGCAGAGGGCCTTGATCCAGAGTTCATAGCGGAACTGGAAAAAATGTTCGGTTTTGACCGTCCCATGCACGAACGCTACTTCAAACTCCTCAAAGATTATTTTTTCTGGGATTTTGGTGAAAGCTTCTATAAAAATGAAACCGTTCTTTCCCTCATTGCCCAGAAAATGCCCGTATCCATTTCCTTAGGCCTCTGGTCCACCCTCATCATTTATATGGTCTGCATTCCCCTTGGCATCCGCAAGGCGGTACATCATGGAACCCGTTTTGACGGATGGACCACCACCGTCATCAGTGTGGCCCACGCCATACCGGTCTTCCTGTTTGCCATTGCCCTTGTCATTCTCTTTGCGGGAGGCTCCTATTTTCAGTGGTTCCCACTGCGGGGCCTTACTTCTCCGGGGTTTGAACAGCTTTCCACGGCTGGAAAAATTCTGGATTATTTTCACCATCTGGCTCTTCCCATCACAGCCATGGTCATCGGCGGCTTTGCCTCCCTCACCATGCTTACCCGCAACAGCTTTCTGGATGAAATTCACAAACAGTATGTGGAAACCGCCAGAGCCAAGGGAGCGGATGAAAAGCGGGTTCTTTTCGGCCATGTGTTCCGCAATGCCATGCTCATTGTCATTGCAGGTTTTCCTTCCGCCTTTGTTTCCATGTTCTTCACAGGATCCCTGCTCATTGAGGTGATCTTCTCCCTTGATGGCCTGGGACTTCTCGGCTTTGAGGCCACCATGGGCCGGGACTATCCGGTGATGTTCGCAACCCTTTACATTTTTACCCTCATGGGACTTCTGCTCAGTATTATCAGTGATCTCACCTATACATTTGTGGATCCCCGCATTCATTTCGGTACAAGGGAGGGGTCATGAAAGCTGCCACCCGACGCAGATGGGAACGATTCCTTGCCAACCGCAAGGGCCTCATCTCCCTCATCCTCTTCATCATACTTTTTTTCGTAAGTCTTTTTGCGGAATTCATTGCCAATGACAGGCCCCTTATGATCCGGTATCAGGGAGAAACCTATTTTCCCGTACTCAAAGATTATAATGAAACTGTTTTCGGCGGAGACTTTGCAACGCTCTGTGATTACAGAGATCCTTATATCCGTGAAAATGTGGATGCCCATGGATTCATGATCTGGCCACCCATCCGTTTTTCCTACAACACCATTCGTATGGATCTCCCCGAACCGGCACCTTCCCGTCCGGACAGAACCAACCTGCTCGGCACGGACGATCAGGGCAGGGATGTTCTGGCACGGGTTATCTACGGCTACCGGGTCTCGGTTCTCTTCGGACTCTGCCTTGCCTTCGGAGGTGCTGTGATCGGTACCTTTGCCGGAGCCCTGCAGGGTTATTACGGGGGCAAGGTGGATCTTGTCGGCCAGCGTTTCATGGAAATCTGGTCCGGATTGCCGGTGCTCTACCTCATCATGATCCTCTCCAGTGTGGTGACACCCAGTTTTTTCTGGCTTCTCGGGCTCATGCTCCTTTTCGGGTGGATGTCCCTGGTAGGCGTTGTCAGGGCTGAATTTCTGAGGGGACGCAACCTCGGCTATGTCAAGGCCGCAAGGGTCATGGGCATGACAGACAGGCGCATCATGTTCCGGCATATTCTGCCCAATGCCATGGTGGCGGCCCTCACCTTTTTTCCCTTCATTCTCAATGGTGCCATCACAACACTTACGGCCCTTGATTTTCTGGGATTCGGCCTTCCACCGGGCTCTCCTTCCCTCGGAGAACTGCTCTCCCAGGGTAAAACCAACCTCCACGCCCCCTGGCTGGGGATTACCGCTTTCTGCGTTCTTTCCATCATGCTCACCCTCCTCATCTTTGTGGGAGAGGCTGTGCGGGACGCCTTTGATCCCAGACTGGAAGGTCTGTAAAGGATTTTTGACATGCATGCACCTCTTGTCACCGTTAGCAAGCTGTCCATTGCCTTTTCCAAAACCGGCGGAGCCCTTTCTCCGGTGGTCCATGGCATTGATTTTCATATTCATGCCGGAGAGTGCCTTGCCCTTGTGGGAGAATCCGGCTCCGGTAAATCCGTAACCGCCAAAAGCCTCCTGCGGATCCTTCCTTCGGGATGCCACATTGACGGCAGCATTGCCTTCAACGGCATGGAAATAACCAGCATGGAGGAAAGCAGACTAAGAAAACTGCGGGGCGGACGTATTGCCATGATTTTTCAGGAGCCCCTTTCCGCTCTGAACCCCCTGCACCCCGTGGGCAAACAGATAGCAGAAGCCCTCTATCTGCATCAGGGCCTTCCCCTGCACCGTTCGGAAAAGGAAGTGACAGCCCTTCTGGACCGGGTAGGCATTCCCGATGCCAGCCGTCGCAGAAAATCCTATCCCCATGAACTTTCCGGAGGTCAGCGCCAGCGTGTAATGATTGCCATGGCCATTGCCAACAATCCGGATCTTCTCATTGCAGACGAACCCACTACAGCCCTGGATGTGACCGTGCAGGACAAAATACTGCGCCTGCTGGAAGATCTTCGCAGGGAACGGAACATGGCCATGCTCTTCATCACCCACGACCTCGGCGTGGTGCGACGCATGGCGGACCGCATTGCCGTCATGAAGGACGGCCGCATTCTCGAAACCGCAGCCAAAGACACCCTGTTTACCCATCCTGTTCATCCCTGGACCAGAGAACTCGTCCGGACAACCCAGCCCCCTCCTCCCCGCGCCCCCACAGAAAATCCGGCCCTCTTACTGACAAGGGGGCTGGCGGTACGCTTTCCCATCAAAGAGGGCCTTCTCCAGAGGGTCAAAGGGCATGTTCATGCGGTGCGGGGGGCGGATCTTGTGATCCGTAAAGGAGAAACCCTGGGTGTGGTGGGGGAATCCGGCTCCGGCAAAACCAGCCTCGCCCATGCCCTTTTACGCCTGATTCATACAGAAGGAGAAATTCTCCTCGACAATAAGCGCATAGACGGGCTTTCTTCCGGGGAATTCCGCAAATTACGCCCCAGAATGCAGATGGTGTTTCAGGATCCCTTTGACAGCTTAAGCCCCAGAATGACCGTGGGCGAAATTGTAGGAGAGGGCCTTGAGGTGCACTCCCATATGAAAACAAAAGAAAGGGACGTACAGATTGCCCAAAGCCTTGAGGCCGTGGGCATGGATCCATCCATGGCGGACCGCTATCCCCACGAGTTTTCCGGCGGGCAACGCCAGCGCATTGCCATAGCAAGGGCACTGATCCTCAAGCCAGATCTCCTCGTGCTGGATGAACCCACCTCTTCGCTGGACCGTTCCGTACAGTTCCAGGTTCTGGAGCTTCTGCGGCATCTCCAGGAAGAACGGGGACTGAGCTATCTTTTCATCAGCCATGATCTTGCCGTTGTACGACGCATCAGCCACAGAATCGCCGTAATGAAGGACGGAGATATTGTAGAAACCGGACCTGCAGAACAGCTCTTTACAAGGCCTGAGCATCCCTACACCAGAGAACTTCTTGCCGCCGCCCTGGCAGCATGAAAAAGGTCTCTTTCCTCTCCCTCAGGGGAGGTAGCGGAGGCTTTCGAAACGAGGGACCGGGGCCTGCCCGGCACACAGACTATAAACCTCCTGTTTAATCCCGGTACAACGTTGCCTAGTGCCGGGGTGAGGGCTAAAGCGAGTAAAAATCCCATACCCAGCCCCTTTCCCCCTCTCCAGTCCATACTACGTCGCACTTTCATAAAAATGACGACCAGAAACGGGGGAAACGGGATGGTTATGGATGGAGGAACAGATGTTACATCGGCTGCTACGGTCGCAGGATTGTCGTACTGAGCATGGCAAAATAACTGTCATAGGACTGGCAATAATGCACGGGGTATCATATGAAAACGAAATCATTTGACTACCTGATGAGCGTTCTTTTTTGGGAAGACACCGGCCTCCGGGCAATGGCTGCCTGACCCAGATACGCTGTAATCTACAAACAAAAATCTCCTGATATCCAAGATTGTCACTGCGCCAGATCAAATACATACGGTAATGAACACAGTTTTGAATACTGAGGCAAAAAAACTTGCCATAAGGAGCTGGACAGCCTATGAAAACAAAATCATTTTGGGCTGCCGTTGGATCCAGAATTTTTGGAAGAAACGTCCTTACAGGAACTGAGAATCCAAGATACGGGGTTGTCAGATTACCATGCCCCATTACGGATTCTCTGGCTGGAACAATTCTTGTTGAGCGGTTCTGTATTATCGGATTCAAAATAAAAATGAGGATTATACGTACCAGCGAAGTAATGGGATGGCACGGCAAGGATGCCTGCGAATTACCCACCACTATTTTCCTGTGAAATCGGATACATAACCATAAAAAACAAAAATGAGAAAACTTTTCATTTCAGCCGCATGCTTTTTGTACTCCTGGTTTCCACAGGTATCTTTTCAGACCTAAGTACCGCTCAAAATACTGGAGCAGAACTCTCCTCATTCACTATTGTCATCGAAACAACAGATAAAAAGATCCAGCTTACGTGTAAAGACGGATGCGCATGGCAAAAATTGAACCTTACCAAGGCTGTTAATGGCACTCCTCAGGCTCTCAATCAAATGGGCATGACCACACGTCCGGAGACTGGGGCCAAGATCGAATCCCTTCCCGGCAACTTCATCTTCACAATAGCTCAATCAAAGACCGGAATAAGTCTCGAAGGTTTTAAAGGCACCGCTTGGGTGCGTTTGGCTTTTAGCTGTTCAAAGAGTGGATGTCGTCAGGCCATTGATCAATATGGGATGACGACACTGAGCAACTGAGCAGATTATGTTTTTGCCAAGCCGGACAACCTGGATGGGTGCTTACGGTAGAGCTCTGCAAAAAATTAGCCAAAAAAGGAAAACGCTCTGTCCGTGTGCCTCATGGATTGTATGAAGACCCCCTGTCCCTGAATCTTTAACCTGCGGGCTGCACCTGCACTCGCAGCGTCCGTGCATAAACGCGATCGAATCCCCTTACAGACAGTACCAACTTCGGAATCTTGCTCAAACCAGACAGCCACCTTTATCCCCTTCTGTTCGACTTTCTGTGTTTTAGACCATGGGATCGAAAACACAGGCAAACAGTCTCCCCGTACAGGCAGACGGTCGTTCACACTGCAAAAACCCACATTCCTCTGGCGGGCACCCGTTTCAGGCCGGACCCGCGTTCGATTAATGAGAACACAATCAAACAAATAAAAACGAATTTACAATATCAACAACATGACAGCAAAAAACAATCCAGCGAATATAAAAATTAACATTGTTTTCAAGCTAAAAAGACCTTGAAACCCTCTGAAAATGAATTAGTATAGAGCCAACATTCTGACAAGAATGGTATGAAAAATATACCTTATTTATTTATTCTTCATCAACGGGGTTTTCCATGCGCAGTTTTTTAC